>NZ_VKHT01000184.1 GCF_014141535.1 Streptomyces alkaliphilus
ACGATCCCCCGACCCCGGAGCGGGGGATCGGGACGGAATCCCCCCGCTCCCCCGCTCCTTTCGGAAACACGCCCGACACGCCCGACGCGACATCGTGGACGAAATCTCCCGGATTCCCCGTCGCCCCGGCGGCCACGCCGCTCCCGGCCCGGGCGCCGGTTCACGGTGGGCGCACGGATTCGCCACGGGGCGCGCCCGTCGCGCGGTCGTGACGGGCGTGAATCCGGGGGATGTTCCGCCGATCAACGGACCCACCGGCGGTTTCCCAAGACGACACAATCCGGTCACACGGGTTCCGATTGCCCCTCCCCCGGGTGCGGGCAGGATTGTCCCCATCACCCGCTGAAGGCAGTACGCGTGTCCGATGCTTCCCCCCAGCCGAGTGAACGCGCCCGGGAGCCGCAATGCCCACATCCCACCCGACTCCCCCAAACCAGATAAAAAAGACAAAGCACCCCCAGCTCGGCGCCACTTCCCCACCGTCCCCGGGCGCCGACGCCGCAACCCTCGCTACTCCACCAGGTGATCACCACATGATCGGTCGCATTCCCGTCCTCGATGTCCAGCCCTTGATCGAATGCGGGCGCCGCCCGGTCAAGGCCGTTCCCGGTGAGACCTTCACGGTCACCGCGACCGTCTTCCGGGAGGGCCACGACGCGCTGGGCGCGAACGTCGTGCTCCGTGACCCGGCCGGCCGCCCCGGGCCGTGGACCCCGATGCGCGAACTCGCCCCCGGCACCGACCGCTGGGGCGCGGAGGTCACCCCGGACGCCGAGGGACGCTGGACCTACGCCGTCGAGGCGTGGGGCGATCCCATCGCGACGTGGCTGCACGTCGCCGGGATCAAGATCCCCGCCGGGCAGGACGTGGAGCTCGTCCTCGTCGAGGGTGCCGCGCTGCTGCGCCGGGCCGCCTCGGGCGTGCCGAAGGAGGGCGGGGGCCGGGATGTGGTGCGCGCCGCCGCCGCGACCGTCAAGGACACCTCCCTGTCCGTCGAGGAACGCTGGGCCGCCGCCCGCTCCCCCGAGGTCACCGCGCTGTTGGCCCGCCACCCGCTGCGCGAACTGGTCAGTTCCTCCCGGCCCGCGCCGCTGCTGGTGGAGCGCGAGCGGGCGCTGTTCGGCTCCTGGTACGAGTTCTTCCCCCGCTCCGAGGGCGCCCGGGTCGAGCCCGAGTCCGCGCCGGTCCCCGGCACCTTCCGGACCGCCGCCGAACGCCTGCCGGCCATCGCCGACATGGGCTTCGACGTGGTCTACCTGCCGCCGATCCACCCCATCGGCACGAGCTTCCGCAAGGGCCCGAACAACAGCCTGACCCCCGGCCCCGACGACGTCGGCAGCCCGTGGGCGATCGGCTCCCCCGAGGGCGGCCACGACGCGATCCACCCCGACCTGGGCACCATCGAGGACTTCGACGCCTTCGTGGAGCGGGCCCGCTCGCTGGGCATGGAGATCGCCCTGGACTTCGCCCTCCAGTGCAGTCCGGACCACCCGTGGGTCAAGGAGCATCCGGAGTGGTTCCGCTCCCGACCCGACGGCTCCATCGCCTACGCGGAGAACCCGCCCAAGAAGTACCAGGACATCTACCCGATCGCCTTCGACGCCGACATGCGCGGGCTGGTCACCGAGACGGTGCGACTGCTGCGCCACTGGATGTCGCACGGCGTGCGGATCTTCCGGGTGGACAACCCGCACACCAAGCCCGTGGTGTTCTGGGAGAAGGTGATCGCGGAGATCAACCGCACCGATCCCGACGTGATCTTCCTCGCCGAGGCCTTCACCCGACCCGCGATGATGCACACCCTGGCCCGGATCGGCTTCCAGCAGTCGTACACGTACTTCACCTGGCGCAACGACAAGAGGGAGCTGACCGAGTACCTCACCGAGCTGAGCGGTGACGCGGCCTCCTACATGCGTCCGAACTTCTTCGTCAACACCCCCGACATCCTGCACGCCTACCTGCAGCACGGGGGTCGGACCGCCTTCGAGACCCGGGCGGTCCTGGCCGCCACCCTCTCCCCCACCTGGGGCGTGTACTCCGGGTACGAGCTGTGCGAGAACGTCCCCGTGCGGCCGGGCAGCGAGGAGTACCTGGACTCGGAGAAGTACCAGTTGCGTCCCCGTGACTGGGCCGCCGCCGAGGCGGCGGGGGCGACGATCACCCCCCTGATCACCCGACTGAACCGACTGCGGCGGGAGCACCCGGCACTGCGCCGACTGCGCGCCCTGCGCTTCCACCACGTCGACAACGAGCACGTGATCGCCTACTCCAAGCGCGTCCCCGCCGGTGGACCGGGGGCCCCGGAGGGCGACGCCGTGCTCGTGGTGGTGAACCTCGATCCCCACCACACCCACGAGGCCACCGTGTCGTTGAACACGGAGGAACTCGGCCTCGCGACCGCCGACGGCGGCGCCGCCGAGCCCTTCCCGGTGACCGATCTGCTCACCGGGGAGACCTATCACTGGGGCAGGGCCAACTATGTGCGGCTCGGGCCGGAGCGGGCGGACGCGCCCGCTCCCTCGGCGCACATCTTCGCCCTGCGACCGTCCTCGGAGACCGGAGGGTCACCCAACCATGAGCGTCAATGAGCCGGTCCTCGACATGTTCGAGGACACGCCCGCCCGAGACCGCGACCCCGAGTGGTTCAAGCGCGCGGTCTTCTACGAAGTCCTCGTACGGTCCTTCCGGGACAGCAACGGGGACGGAATCGGCGACCTGAAGGGCCTCACGTCCAAACTGGACTACCTCCAGTGGCTGGGCATCGACTGTCTGTGGCTGCCCCCCTTCTTCCAATCGCCCCTGCGGGACGGCGGCTACGACGTCTCCGACTACACCGCGGTGCTCCCGGAGTTCGGCGACCTCGCCGACTTCGTGGAGTTCGTGGACGCCGCCCACCAGCGCGGCATCCGGGTCATCATCGACTTCGTCATGAACCACACCAGCGACCAGCACCGGTGGTTCCAGGAGTCCCGTCGGGATCCCGACGGGCCGTACGGCGACTACTACGTGTGGGCCGACGACGACAAGAAGTACGACGACGCGCGGATCATCTTCGTGGACACGGAGAGTTCCAACTGGGCCTTCGACCCGGTGCGCAAGCAGTACTACTTCCACCGGTTCTTCTCGCACCAGCCGGACCTCAACTACGAGAACCCGATGGTGCAGGAGGAGATCCTCTCGGCGCTGAAGTTCTGGCTGGACCTGGGCATCGACGGCTTCCGGCTGGACGCCGTGCCCTACCTGTACGCGGAGGAGGGCACCAACTGCGAGAACCTCCCCGCCACCCACGCCTTCCTCAGGAGGGTGCGGACCGAGATCGACGCCCACTACCCGGACACCGTCCTGTTGGCCGAGGCCAACCAGTGGCCGGAGGACGTGGTCGACTACTTCGGCGACTACTCGGTCGGGGGGGACGAGTGCCACATGGCGTTCCACTTCCCGGTGATGCCGAGGATCTTCATGGCCGTCCGGCGGGAATCCCGCTACCCGGTCTCGGAAATCCTGGCCAAGACCCCGCCGATCCCCTCCGGCTGCCAGTGGGGGATCTTCCTGCGCAACCACGACGAGCTGACCCTGGAGATGGTCACCGACGAGGAGCGCGACTACATGTACGCGGAGTACGCCAAGGATCCGCGGATGCGCGCCAACATCGGCATCCGGCGGCGCCTGGCGACCCTGCTGGACAACGACCGCAACCAGATCGAGCTGTTCACCGCGCTGCTGCTGTCGCTGCCCGGCTCGCCGATCCTCTACTACGGGGACGAGATCGGCATGGGCGACAACATCTGGCTCGGTGACCGGGACGCGGTGCGCACCCCGATGCAGTGGACCCCGGACCGGAACGCCGGTTTCTCCACCTGCGACCCGGGACGCCTCTTCCTCCCGACGATCATGGACCCGGTCCACGGCTACCAGGTCACCAACGTGGAGGCGGCGATGAGCTCGCCCTCCTCGCTGCTGCACTGGACCCGTCGGATGGTGGAGATCCGCAAGCAGAATCCGGCCTTCGGGCTGGGCACCTACACGGAGCTGGAATCCTCCAACCCCGCCGTGCTGGCCTTCATGCGGGAACACGGGGACGACCTGGTGCTGTGCGTGCACAACTTCTCGCGGTTCTCGCAACCGACGGAGTTGGACCTGCGCTCCTGGGAGGGCCGGTTCCCGGTGGAACTGATCGGTGGGGTGCAGTTCCCCCGGATCGGGGAGTGGCCGTACCTGCTCACCCTGGCGGGCCACGGCTTCTACTGGTTCCGGTTGCGCAAGGGGACGCCCGGCGGGGTCGGTGATCCGGCCGCGGCGCTCGCCGCCGAACGGGACGAGGGCGGCCGGCGGGCCGCCGAGCGGGCGGACGCCCGCACCCCGGGGAACTGAGCCGCCCCGGCACCGAACGGCGCCGGCACCGGTCGGGTCGCGTGCGACCGGACCGGTGCCGGTCCGCGCACGCCGGGGCCCCGGGCGGGCCCGGTCGGGCGGCCCGGGGGCCGGGGCTTAACCGGGACGTCATCCGGACGTTCCCGGCGACGCCCCGCCCCGGGAGAGCATGCGGGACACCGGCACCGTGCGGCACCGGCACCGCCTCACACGCGGTGGCGGCGTCACCGGCACGCCGGTACCGCGCGGGCAAGCCGAACGGCGCCCGGAGCCGGGAGCGAGGGCCCCGGTCCGGGCGGCGGTCGGGGAACTCCGCCCGGTGGCACCCGGGATTCCGCCGGAAACGGTGAAAGTCTCCCGGGAGGGACGGTTACCTCCCGGGACTCCGGGAAGTCTCCCCACTATCCCGATTTTTCATATCCTCACATGATCTTGTGGGCGCCTCCCGTGCCGATCACGGCCTCCGGGACGCCCCGGGAGACCCACCGGCCCCTCCGGGCCGGGGCACCGCACCACCGGCACAACCCGCTCCACCGGGTCGGCCGGCCGGGTGATCCTCACCCACCCGGCCGATCCCCCACGACACGTCCCACCGCACCGGACAGCAACATCCGTATTTCGGGACACTTCGCCATATATTCAACGTGCCCCGGGGAAAGGACGCCATGTCGGAAAGCTCTCCGCCCCGGACGGCCCCTTCCCGAACCCGGCCGGTCGGCACCCCCGCCGGCGGCGTGCTGCTCCGTTCCCTGACGGGGCTGCTCGCCCGCTGGCTGCCGAGCCGCCGCTGGTACGCGGGCAAGGGTCGTCCGCCCGGCGGACTCACACTCCTGTCGGCCACCGAGCTGCTGCCCTGCACGGCGGGCCCCCAGCCCGGGCTGCTGCACCTGCTCGTGCGGGTGGGCCCGCCCGGTCCCCGGATCGCCCCGGTCCCCGTGGGGCCGCCCGGCACGCCGACCGGCTCCCGGGGGGAGGAGGACGGCGACTGCTACCAACTCCTGTTGGGTGTGCGCCCCTCCCTTCCCTCGCACCTCGCCGACGCCTTCGTCGGCATCCCCGCCGAGGGGCCGCTGCGCGGCCGGGCCGTGTACGAGGCGCTGGAGGACCCCCGCCTGGTCACCCTGTTGCTGGAGCGGCTGCGCGCCCCCGGCGCCCTCGGGGCGCTGCGCTTCGAGCGGGCGCCGGACGCCGACATCCCCTCCGGCCTCCCCGGCCGGCTGCTGGGCGCCGAGCAGAGCAATTCCTCGGTCGTATACGGGAATTCACACATCCTGAAGCTGTTCCGCCGGGTGAGCCCCGGCATCAACCCGGACCTGGAGCTCTCGCTGGCCCTGGCCGAGGAGGGAAGCACCAGGGTGCCGCCGCCCGCGGCGTGGTTCGAGGCCGAACTCCCCGGTGCCTCCGAGCCGCTCACCCTTGGCGTCCTCCAACCCTTCCTGGCGGGTTCGCGGGACGGCTGGCACCTGGCGCTGACCTCCCTGGAACACCGGACCGACTTCGAATCCTGCGCCCGGGACCTGGGCGTGGCCACCGCCGAGGTGCACACCGCGCTCGCCCGGGCCCTGCCCACCGGTGTGCTGCGCCGCCCCCAACTGGAGCAGGCCGCCGCGGAGATGTCCCAGCGGCTCGACGCCGCCGCCGCGGCCGTCCCCGCCCTGCGCCCCCACCGCGCCGAGTTGCGCCGCACCTTCGACGCCGTCGCCGAGTACGGCCGGCGCGGCGGCCGGCTCGCCGCCCAACGCATCCACGGCGACCTGCACCTGGGCCAGGTACTGCTGCACGAGGATCGCTGGAGCCTGATCGACTTCGAGGGCGAGCCCGCCCGCCCGCTGGCGGAACGCCGCTCCCCGCAACCGACGATCCGCGACGTGGCCGGGATGCTGCGTTCCTTCGACTACGCCGCCGCGCAGCACCCGGACCCGGGGCCGCGCGGCCGGCGCTGGGCCCGGCTGTGCCGGGAGGCCTACTGCCGCGGGTACGCCGAGGGCGGCGGCCGCGACCCGCTGGAGCGTCCCGAACTGCTGCGCGCCTGGGAGACCGACAAGGCCGTCTACGAGGTGCTGTACGAGGCGCGGCACC
Source organism: Streptomyces alkaliphilus (assembly GCF_014141535.1). Classification (GTDB taxonomy): domain Bacteria; phylum Actinomycetota; class Actinomycetes; order Streptomycetales; family Streptomycetaceae; genus Streptomyces; species Streptomyces alkaliphilus. Next base: position 6,451 of record NZ_VKHT01000184.1, read on the forward strand.
GACCCGCCTGGCTGCACGTGCCGATGGCCGCGATCCGCCGGCTCGCCGAGGAGGCCGCCGCCTGACCCGGCGCCGGCGGTGCCCCGCCCCCACCGGTCGGGGGTGCCGCCGGCTCCGGGGCCGGGGCCGATCGACCGGACACCCGGCCGCCGGCCCCGGCTGCCGGCCATCGGCGTCCCGCACCCGTCCGACCGCATCCATCCCC
>NZ_VKHT01000185.1 GCF_014141535.1 Streptomyces alkaliphilus
GAGACAGCGGGAGAGGTGTCGGGAGGAAGCGCCCGGAACCCGACCCTCGCACCGGGCCTTCCATCGGATGGCCCTACCATTTCGACCTGATCCACCGACGATCACCGTCGCCACCACCGACATCACCGAGGGACGAGCACGCAGCGCCATGTCTTGGTTCGAATCACTTGTTCTCGGGCTCGTCCAGGGACTCACCGAATTCCTCCCGATCTCCTCCAGCGCGCACCTGCGGCTCGTCGCCGTCGCCGCGGGCTGGGAGGACCCCGGGGCGGCCTTCACCGCCGTCACCCAGATCGGCACCGAACTGGCGATCCTCATCTACTTCCGCAAGGACATCTGGAACATCGTCTCCACGTGGACCCGTTCCCTGTGGACTCCGGAACTGCGGCGGGACATCAACGCCCGCATGGGATGGCTGGTGATCCTGGGCTCGATCCCGATCGGTGTGTTCGGGGTGCTGCTGAAGGACTCGATCCAGGGCCCCTTCAGGGACCTGCGACTGATCGCGCTCAGCTTCATCGTGCTGGGCATCGCGCTGGCCGTGGCGGACCGCATGGCGATGCAGGCCGAACACGGTGGGCGCCACCGGGCGGCGAAACCGCGCAAGACGATCGAGGACCTCAACCTCCGCGACGGCATCGTCTTCGGTCTGTGGCAGGCGCTGGCCCTGATCCCCGGCATGTCGCGCTCGGGAAGCACGATCACCGGTGGCCTGTTCCTCGGATACACCCGCGCCGCAGCCGCGCGCTACTCGTTCCTGCTGGCGATTCCGGCGGTCTTCGGCTCGGGTCTGTACGAGGTGAGCGAGATCGGCAACGAGGCGGGCCACGTGTCCTGGGGTCCGACGATCTTCGCCACCGTGGTCGCCTTCTTCGTGGGGTACGCGATCATCGCCTGGTTCATGCACTGGGTCAGCACGCGCACTTTCGCCCCCTTCGTCTGGTATCGGATCGTGGTCGGCGTCCTGATCCTGGTGCTGGTGTGGATGGGAGTCCTGGACCCCCTGGCGGGTCAGGAGTTCGGCGGATGAACGACGGCCCGCTGCCCCCGGGGGCGCCGGGCCGTTGCGTGCGGAGAGCCGGGACCCATCGGATCCCGGCTCTCGCCGTTCCCGCTTCTTCCGACCGGGAGGGGGCCCGGCCGACCGACTCCCCTCAGCCCGCCGGGTCCAGGCCGTCCAGCACCCGCTCGCACAGTTCGTGGGTGCGCAGCGCGTCGGCGATGTCGAACCGGCGGCCGGAACGCACATCGTGCAGGAAGGCCAGGACCGCCTGTTCGATGCCGCGCTGGCGGGCGGGGGGAACCCAGTCACCGCGGCGCCGCAGACTCGGCTGTCCCTTGTGGTCGATGACCTCGGCGATGTTGCGGACCTCGCGCTTGGTGTCCTGGCCGGACACCTCGAGAACCTCCTCCGCCGATCCCGAGCGACGATTCATGGCGCCGAGAGCGGTGAAGCCGTTCCCGGACAGGTGGAGCACCACCTGGTGGAGCAGGCCGTCCCGCACCACACCGTCGACCGACACCCGGTCGATCGGGGCGGGAGCCAGGAAGCGCAGGGTGTCGACCACATGGATGAAGTCGTCGTACACCAGGCGGCGGGGGTCCTCGGGCAGACCCACGCGATGTTTCTGGAGCACGATGAGGTCGCGGGGGTGCTCCAGGCACTGGGTGTAGGCCGGCGCGTGGCGACGGTTGAACCCGACCGCGAGACCCACGCCGCGCTCCTCCGCCAGCGCGGCGACCCGTTGGGCGTCGGCGAGATCGTAGGCGAGGGGTTTGTCGACGTACACGGGCACATCGGCCCGCAGCAGAGCCGCCACCAGAGCTGGATGGGTCTCGGTGGGGGCGTGTACGAAGGCCGCGTCCAGCCCGGCCTCCAACAGCGAGTCCAGCGTGCTGTGACGGTGGGAGGCGGGCACCCGGTGGGCGTCACCGATTCGTTCCAGGGTGGTGGTGCTGCGGGTGTGCAGGTGGGGTTCGCAGCCGGGCATGGTGGTGAGCACGGGGAGGTATGCCTTGCGGGCGATGTCGCCCAGGCCGATCACGCCGATCCTCACAGGGCTCCCTCGATGGATGGGGGGTGGTCCGGCGGTCCGCATCCACCGGACGCGACCGGCCCGGCCGGGGCGGTAACGCGCGGGCCGGGGATCGGGATGGGACCGTGTGCGGCAGCATACGCGTCCGCTCCGCCCCGATGGGATGCCCACCGGGGCGCGTCGGAACCGGGGACCGCCTCCGCCCGGTCGGGCCGGCGACGTGCGCCCCTCACGCGGGGTCGGGAATCCGCCAGTCGATGGGGGGCAGGTCGTGCCGGGCGAGTGCGGTGTCGATGGTGCCGAACGGCCGGGACCCCAGGAACTTGCGGGCCGAGAGCGGGGAGGGATGGGCACCGGTGACCACGGTGTGGCGATCGGTGTCGATGAGGGGGAGCTTCTTCCTCGCCCGCGCTCCCCACAGGACGAAAACCGCCGGGCGTTCACGGTTCGAGATCGCCCGGATGACTGCGTCGGTGAAGCGCTCCCAACCACGTCCCTGGTGGGAGTTGGCCTCACCGGCACGGACGGTGAGGACGGTGTTGAGCAGCAGGACCCCCTGCCGGGCCCACGGCATCAGGTACCCCGTGGTGGGGACGGGCACGCCGAGGTCCGCGTGCAATTCCTTGTAGATGTTGCGCAGGGAGGGCGGGACACGGACCCCGGGGCGGACGGAGAAGGCCAAACCGTGCCCCTGGCCCTCACCGTGGTAGGGGTCCTGACCGAGGATGACGACCCGCACCTCCGCGTAGGGGGTGGCTTCCAGCGCGGCGAACACCTGTCCCGGCGGGGGGTAGACGGGACCCGCTTCCCGTTCGGCCTCGACGAAGGCGGCCAACTCCTTGAAGTAGGGCCGGTGCAGTTCCTCACCGAGGACGGTCTGCCAGTCGCCGGGCAGGGTGTCGATCACGGGTTCAACCTCCGGTGTGCGCCTCGTCGTCCGGAATGAAACGACGATCGGGGGCAACGTACCGCGCGGCACCGACAGGCGGTGCCGCGCGGGGGGGTCGGGACCGCGCTTGATCAGGAAACCCCGGCGTTGAGGAAGAGCCCACCGTCCAGCAGCAGGGTCTGGCCGGTCATCCAGGCCGAGTCGGGCGAGGTGAGGAAGGCGACGGCACCGCCGATGTCCTCGGGGGTGCCCAGACGGCCGAGGGGGTACCGGGAGAGCACCTGCTCCTCGCGCCCCTCGTACAGAGCCGCGGCGAAACGGGTGCGAACCACGGCCGGCGCCACCGCGTTGACCCGGACCCCGGGGGCGAACTCGTGGGCCAACTGCTGGGTGAGGTTGATCATCGCGGCCTTGCTCATCCCGTACGCCCCCACGAAGGGCGAGGAGTTGAGGCCGGCCACCGAGGCCACGTTGACGATGGTGCCCCCGTGGTCGCCCTGCCAGGCCGCCCGGGCCCGCTGGGCGAATCCGAGGGCGGACACGACGTTGGTCTCGTAGATCTTGCGCACCACCGCGAGATCCAGGTCCGCGAGACCACCGAAGACGGGATTGGTACCGGCGTTGTTCACCAGGTGGTCCAGACGGCCGTACTCGGCCATCACCCGTTCGACCGCCTCGGCGCGGTGGTCCTCGTCGTGGGCCTTTCCGACCACGTACATGGCGCGGTCGGAGCCGAGTTCCTTCACCGCCTCGCGCAATGACTCCTCGGTTCGGCCGGTGATGCAGACCCGGTCGCCGCGCGCGACCAGGGCCCGGGCGATGCCGAAGCCTATGCCTCGGCTGCCTCCGGTGACCAGGGCCACCCGGCCGGGGTCGGTGGGGGCCGTGGAGGGGTTTTCCGCCCCGGATGCGTCGTTCATGGTCTCGTCTCCCTCAGTTGAGCGGGCCACCGGCCACGTACAGCACCTGCCCCGAGACGAAGCCCGCGTCCTCGCCGGTGAAGAAGGCGACGGCGTTGGCGATGTCCTCCGGGCGGCCCACCCGCTGCACCGGGATGCGGTCGGCGGCGGCCTTCTGAAAGTCCTCGAAGCCCATTCCGACCCGGGCCGCGGTCTGTGCGGTCATATCGGTGACGATGAAGCCGGGGGCGACCGCGTTGGCGGTGATGCCGAACTTGCCGAGTTCCTTGGCGAGGGTCTTGGTGAAGCCCTGCAGGCCGGCCTTGGCGGCGGCGTAGTTGGCCTGGCCGCGGTTGCCCAGCGCCGAGCTGGAGGAGAGGTTGACGACCCGTCCGAAGCCGGTGTCGACCATGTGCTTCTGGCAGGCCCGGGACACCAGGAAGGCACCGCGCAGGTGCACGTTCATCACGGTGTCCCAGTCGTCGTCGCTCATCTTGAACAGCAGGTTGTCGCGCAGCACGCCGGCGTTGTTGACCAGGACCACGGGCGGGCCCAGTTCGGCCGCGACCCGCTCCACGGCGGCGGAGACCCGCTCGGTGTCGGAGACGTCGCAGCCGACGGCCAGGGCGGTGCCGCCGTCGGCGGTGATGCGGTCGACGGTGTCCTTGCAGGCGGCCTCGTCGAGGTCCAGAACGGCGACGGCACGGCCCTCACGGGCCAACCGCACGGCAGTGGCGGCGCCGATGCCGCGGGCCCCTCCGGTCACGATGGCGACGCGCTGAACGGTGGTGGACATGATGGTTCCCCTCGCCGTTGGGTGAAGCGGGGATTCCCCCGCCGACCGCTGGCGAGCGACGACGGATCCCCGAAATGAGCAACCGCTTAGTCTTGTGCGTCTGCGACGCTAGAGGTCCCACCTGCGGCTGTCAACGGCCGCACGGGTGAGGCGGGGCACAACGGGGTTCCGCCCCGGGCCCGGGGACACGGGCAAGGGCACTCCGGCAGGTCACCGTCCGCCGGGGCCGGGTCCCGGTCAGCCCGCCTCCGGCGGCTCCTCCCCCGGCGGGGTCAGACGCAGGAGGCGCTCCAGTTCCGCCTCGGGGTCCCGGGTGAGCCCACTGTGCACCGGGCCCGGCCGCACGACGGTACTGCGCGGGGCGGTCAGCCACCGGAACCGACGGCCCGGATCCTCCGCCGCCGCCTGTCCGGCGGCGGCCCCGCCCCGGCACAGTTCCTCGGCGGCGCGCAGAGCCGCGCGCACACCGGTCACCTCCGCGCCGGGATCAAGCGCGAGCAGGCGGTTCTCGTCCAGGTGCACCCGGGCCCCCAGCCAGGATCGTCCCCCGCACCACAGCAGCACACCCGCGTTGATGGTCTCGTCCCGTTCGGGCCGGGGCACCACGCGCAGCAGGGCGTAGTCGAAGACCTCGCGCGAGGTGTCGGCCGCCTCCCGCGCGCGCCTCGGGCCGCGGGCTCATCGACCCGCTCCCGCGATGGGGAAACCACCGGTCAACCAGCCGGGCGCGCTGCTCGGCCCGTCGGAGGTGGGGGAACCGATGACGATGCGCTCCGCCAGGTTTCGCGCCCGATGGAGCAGTACCTCCACGTGCGCCGCGCGGACCGCCTCGGCCTCGGGGAAGCCGGCCTCGCCCTCCAACCACTCGTCGGGCACCCCGGCCACCACCTCGCGCAGGAGGTCCTCCGTGATCCGCGGCTCCAACTCCGCGCCGGCCGCCCGCGGATCCGGGCCGGCCGGGGCCAGGGCGTGATCGGAGGCATCGTGGGAACGGGTCGCGGCCTCCGCCGCGCCGTCCCAGTTGTGCTGCCAGACCAGGCTCGCCCCGTGATCGATGAGCCACAGGTCGCCGTGCCACACCAGGAGGTTGGGGTTGCGCCAGGACCGGTCGACGTTGCGCACCAGCGCGTCGAACCACACCACCCGCCCGGCCTCCACCGGATCGACGGCATAGGCGAGGGGATCGAATCCGATCGCCCCCGGCAGGAAGTCCATGCCGAGGTTCAGGCCCTCGCTGACGCGCAGCAGGTGCTGCACCTCCTCGTCCGGCTCGGAACGGCCGATGACCGGGTCGAGTCGCAGGAGCACCAAATCGGGGACCCGGAGTCCCGGGCGCCGGGCGAGCTCCCCGGCGACGACCTCGGCCACGAGGGTGCGCCGCCCCTGGCCTGCGCCGTGAAACTTCATCACGTACGTGCCCAGGTCCTCGGCCTCGACGATGCCGGGCAGTGAGCCGCCCTCCCGCAGGGGCGTCACGTAGCGGGTGGCCGCAATCCCGGGGAGCATGTCGCCAGGCTATGCGAGGCCCCGGGTACCGGGCGGCTCGCTTCCCCGGACGGCCCGACGCAGGGCGCGCCCGTACCGGCGGGCCATCAGCCGTTGCGCGAGACGGCCGACGGGGCCGGCCAGTCGGGCCCAGGGGGCCGCGGGGCGGCTGAGGGCGAGAACGGTGAGGTGGACGGAGTCGTCGTCGGCGCGCTCCACCACGAAAGCCTCCTCCCCGCATTCCGGGTGACCGGGGAGGGTGCCGTAGGCGAAACCGACGCGTCGCGCCTCGTGGACCGTCCACACCACCAAGCAGGGGGCGCGGAGCGGTCCGATCCGAACGGTGGCCCGGACACCGGCCGCCGCCTCCGGAGCGCTCGTCTCCACGGCGAGGCCCGCGCCGCGATGCGTCCGCCACGCCAGCACCGCGCGCCCGGCCGCGGCGAACGTTCCGGGGCCGTGGCCCACCGGAACACCGACGCGCAACCGGTGGAATCCGACCGGAGGGGGAGGGCCGCCAGGCCGGGTCATGCCG
>NZ_VKHT01000186.1 GCF_014141535.1 Streptomyces alkaliphilus
GTGGAGGGCTCCGGGGGGCGGGGCCCGCGGGAACCGGTCAACCGGCCCTGCGGCGGCGGGCGGCGGCGGTCTTCAGGCCCGAGCGGCGACGCCGACCCTGTTCGCCGGCGTCCGGGCCGGGCCGGACCCGGTCCGCGGCCGGCGATCCGTCGAGCAGTTTCGCCAGGGCCTCGACGGTCGGTGCCTCGTAGAGCACGTGCGGCGGCAGCTCCGCCCCGGGGAAGACCTTGCGCAGCTTCGCCAGCAGGGCGATGCCGAGCAGGGAGTTGCCGCCGAGTTCGAAGAAGTTGTCCCGCACACCGACCCGTTCCAGCTTCAGCTGGTCACGCCAGACCTCGGCGATCGAGGATTCGGCCGGACCGGAGGGCTCCCGGTAGGGGGTGAGCAACTCGGGACGCGGATGACGCCCGCCGCCCTGCCCGCCTTCGGTCGGGTCCAGTACCGCCTCGACCGTGAAGCCGGCGGCGTAGCGGACCATGGTCGGCAGATCCTGAGTGGAGACCACCACCCGGGGTTCACCGGCCGACAGCGCCCGCAGCAGCGACCTCCAGCCCTCGTCGAAGCCGATGCCGAAGGTCTCCCGATGGCTCCGGAAGAAGGACTGGAGCTGATCATCGTAGCCGGCGAGGCCGAAATCCCAGGCGTTCCAGGTCCATTCGCCCCAGGCCACGGAGACCGCACGGCGTCCGCCGGCCGCCAGCCGGGCGGCGAAGCCGTCCAGGTAGGCGTTGGCGGCGCAGTAGTCGACCTGGCCGGGACCACCGCCGGTGGCGGAGGTGATGGACGAGAAGAGGGCCAGGAAGTCCAGCTCCACCTCGTCCTCGCCGTCGATCCGCAGCGCCTCGGCGATGGCGCGGGCACCACCGACCTTGGGGGCGAGCACCAGGTCGGAGTCGGCGGGCTGCTTGAACTGCATCAGTCCCGTACCGGGTACACCGGCCGCGTGCAGCACCCCGTGCAGCGCGCCGAACCGTTCCCGGGCCGTCTCCACCGCGCGCCGCACGTCGGCGTTGACGGAGACATCGCCCTCGACGACCTCCACCTCGGCGCCGAGCCGGACCAGATCCAGCACCCGGACGACCCGTTCGCGCATCGATTCCTCGGCGTGTTCGGCACCGGAGGCCACCGCCTCCCACCGCTCCCGCGGCGGCAGTCCCCGGCGGCCCAGCAGCACCAGCCGGGCACGGCAGCTCGCGGCGAGCCGCTCGGCCATCGCCAGGCCGATGCCCCCCAGACCACCGGTGATCAGATACACGCCCTCCTCCCGGAGGACCGTGCGGGCCGCCTCCTCGGCGTCCCGGCCCGGCAGCGCCTCGTAACCGGCGACCCAGCGGCGGGTGCCACGCAGGGCCACGGTGGCGTCGGTGCGCGGACGGCGCAACTCCTCGACGACGACGGCGGCCGGGGTGGCCGGCGCGACGTCCAGCAGCCGGGTGGTGACACCCGGGTACTCCAGGGGGACCACCAGCGCCGGGCCGACCAGGGTGGCCGCCTCGGGGCGGGCCTCCACCCCGTCCAGCACCGGGTGGGCGCCGGAGGTCACCAGGTCCAGGGACCAACCCTCCAGGCCCAGGTCACCGGCCGCGTGGGCGAGCGCCACCAGGGTGTGCAGTCCCAGCTCCACGGTGGCGTCGGTCGGGTCGGCGCCATCGCCGGGTGCATCGAGGGTCCACAGGTGAACCACCCGCTCCGGTTCCGGGCCGCGTCCGCGCAGATCACGCAGCATCGCCCGGGCGTCGGCGTGGTCACCGGGCCGGAGGGTGTAGTCGAGGTGCTCGCCGTCCCCACCGACGGTGAAGCCGGTGCCGGGCCGGGCCGCGCTGACCCGAACCTCCGGTCCGGCGGCGGCGCGCAGTGCGGCGAGGATTCGCTCGGCCGCCCTGCCCGCGCTGTAGACCAGCCAGTGCGCGGGCTGTGCGGGGGCCGGGGCGGGCACGGCGGTCTGCCGCCACACCGGCTGCCACAGCCACTCCTCCTCCGGCAGCCGCGGCACCCGGTCCAGGTCCTCGAAGGAGGCCGGGCCCTCGGGCGGCGTGTTCCCCGCCGTCGTGGCGGGGGCGCCCCCGGTGAACAGCGGAGTGGGCTCGATCCAGTACCGCTGGCGCTGGAACGGGTAGGTGGGCAGCGGCACCCGGCGGGGCGGAGCGCCTCGGTGCAGCTCGGCGGTGGCGGCACCGCGACCGTGGTACGCGGCCCAGTCCAACTCCACACCGGTCAGCCAGAGCCGGGAGACGCACTCGGTGAGCACCTCGTCCGAGGGACGCGGGTCGCTCTGCGCGGGCAACGTGGCGGTGATCAGCGGCCAGCGCTCCGGCGGGCAGCCGGCGCCGCGCACCATCGCACCGAGCGAGGGGCCGGGGCCGATCTCCACGATCACCGGCTCCTGGTCCTCCAGCAGTCGCTGCGCGCCCTCGGCGAACCGCACGGTGCGGCACATGTGGGCGGCCCAGTAGGCGGGGTCGCGAACCAGGGCCGCGTCGGCGAGATCACCGGTGACGTTGGAGAGGTACGGCAGAGAGGGCGGGTTGAGGGTGATGTTCTCCGCGACCCAGGAGGTCAGCTGTTCCGCCAGCGGCTCCAACATACGGGAGTGGAAGGCGTGGGTGGTGCGCAGTGCCCGGGCGGGCACCCCGTCCCGCTCCAGTACGGCGATCAACCCGTCCAGCGCGTCCTGCGGACCGGCGACCACCACGGCGGCCGGGCCGTTGACCGCCGCGATGTCCAGACCACGGGCGTCCAGCCGGTACCGGCCGCGGAGTTCGTCCGCGCCGAGCGGCACGGCCGCCATCCCGCCGCTTTCCGCACCGGAGATCAGTCGGGCGCGGTGTACCACCAGGGCGACGGCGTCCGCGGGCGAGAGCACCCCGGCCAGGCAGGCGGCGGCGTACTCGCCGAGGCTGTACCCCAGGATCAGGGCCGGGCGGACACCCCAGGCGATGAGGGTCCGGGCCAGCGCGTAGTCCACGGCGAACATCAACGGTTGGACCACCTCGGTCCGCTCCAGCTCCGCGGTACGCGGGTCGTCGTCGCCGGTGGCGCGGCCGAGCAGCGCCGCCAGGTCCATGTCGCCCCCGCCGCGGGGTCGGTCCCCGGTGAGCAGATCGGTGAGGTCGGTCTCCGGCAGCCAGGGGGCGAGCAGTTCCAGTACCGCGTCGAGTTCGGCCCGGAAGACCGGCTCGTGACGGTGGAGGTCGCCGACCATGCCCGGGTACTGCTCGCCGACACCGGCCAGCAGCAGCGCCACCGGGCGGCCCGAGGCGGTCTCCACCCGGCCGGCGACCGCGGCGCGGTCGTCGGTTCCGGAGAGCACGGCGGCGGCGTGCGCGGTGCCGGTGACCACGGCGGCCCGCCGGTGCTCGAAGGTCTTGCGGCCGACGTGCAGGGTGTGGGCGATGTCGGAGATCCGGTGCGGGGTGCCCTCGTCGAGGAAGGTGGCGAGGTTGCGCACCGACTCCTCGGCGGCCTGTTCGGTGCGGGCGGAGACGGCGACCACGTGGTGGCGGCGGTTCTCCGGGCCGCGCTCCGGTTGGGCGGGCGGCTCCTCCACGACGACGTGCACGTTGGTGCCTCCCATGCCGAGCGAGTTGACCCCGGCGATCCGGGGGCGGCCCTCCTCACCGGACCAGCCGCTCGCGGTGGTGTTGACGTAGAACGGACCGGCGGCGAAGTCGATCTGCGGATTGGGGCGGGTGTAGTTGAGGGAGGCGGGGATGACCCCGTCCCGGACAGTGAGCGCGGTCTTGATCAGTCCGGCGGTACCCGCGGCGTGGTTGAGGTGGCCGACGTTGGTCTTCACCGCGCCGATCGGGATGGTGCCGGGGCCGTCCCCTGCTCCGTACGCCCGGGTGAGCGCGGCGACCTCGATCGGGTCGCCCAGCTCGGTGGCCGAGCCGTGCGCCTCCACATAGCCGATGTCGGAGGCGGTCACACCGGCGTCCACCAGGGCGTCACGCACCGCGGCGGCCTGCCCGACGACGCTGGGCGCGGTGTAACCGGCCTTCAAGGCACCGTCGTTGTTGAGGGCGGAGCCGCGGATCACGGCGTGCACGGTGTCGCCGTCACGGAGCGCGTCGGAGAGACGCTTGAGGACGACCACGGTGGCGCCGTCGCCGAACATGGTGCCGGTCGCGTCGGCGTCGAAGGAATGGACGTGCCCGTCGTGGGAGTCCATGCCTCCGGGCTGGCGGCGGTGGCCCCTGCGGTCCGGCACTCCGATGGAGACACCGCCGGCGAGCGCCACCTCGCACTCCCCGGCACGCAGGCTGCGAACCGCGGTGTGCACGGCGACCAGGGAGGTGGAGCAGAAGGTCTGCACCGGGACACTCGGGCCTCGCAGGTCGAAGAGGTAGGAGACGGTGGTGGTGAGGGCGTCCTTGTCGTTGGTCATGATCAGCTCGTAGGGGCTGACGTCCATGCCGCTGCCGAGCTGCGGGACCATGCCCAGCAGGTAGGTGCTGAGGTTGGAGCCGCCGTAGACCCCGACCCGCTCCCGATAGGACTCGTCGGCGCAGCCCGCGTGTTCCAGCGCCTCCCAGCAAACCTCCAGGAAGAGCCGCTGCTGGGGGTCGGCGAGGGCGGCCATGCGGGGGCTCATCCCGAAGAACCCGGCGTCGAACCCGGCGATGTCCTCCAGCACCGGGCGGGCCCGGACGTACTCCGGGTCGTGGGCCAGTTCGGGGTCGACGCCCGCCTCGATCAACTCCTCCGGGGTGAAGAAGGTGATGGTCTCCACACCGCCGAGCAGGTTCTGCCAGAAGGTGCCGACATCGCCCGCGCCCGGGAAACGACCGGCCATACCGACCACGGCGATCCGCCGGTCGGTCTCCGCCGGGTCCGCTCCCCCGCCCTCCCCGGTGGGTACCGGCGACGGCCCGGGGGTCCGCACCGTGACCGGGACCGGCCGCTCCCGCCCGGCCGGGGCGGGCACCGGGGCCGGTTGGTCCGCACCATCGAGTACGGCGGCCAGGCCCCGCACGGTGGGCGACTCGAAGAGCACCACAGCGGGGACGGTGCGGCCGAAGCGTCGCCGCACGGTCGCCAGCATCTGCAACGCGGAGAAGGAGCTGCCACCCAGGTCGAAGAAGTTGTCCCGGGTGCCGACCGGCACCACGCCCAGCGTCTGCGACCACAGCTCGCACAGTTCGCGCTCGGTGGCGGTCAGCGGGGAGACATAGGGCTGGGGCAGCTCGGGACGGGGCAGCGCGGGTGCGGACTCCTCGTCGGAGGCGGGCTCCGGGGGTTGCGGCAGCCGGTCCTCCCAGCCGCCGCCGGCGGCTATCACCACGGTGTCCAGCGGTCCGGTGACCACGGCATCCAGCGCGGCGAGCGCCCGGGCGTCGGTCATCGCGTACGCGGCCAGCGCACCCGCGGTGCGCTCCTCGGTACGGGCCAGAGTGGCGATCCAGGTATCCCATGCGGCGGAGATCCAGCGGGTGGGTGTCTCCTCGTCCGTCGGCCGGGCCAGCGCCTCCAGGGCGGCGTTGGCGGCGGCGTAGCCACCGAAGGCGATCCCACCGAGGTGCGCGGAGGTCGAGGAGAAGAGCAGCACCCAGGCGGGTGCCAGCTCCGCGGGGAGCGTGTCGAGGGCCTCGCCGATCGCCAGCGCGCCCCGGTACTTGGCGCCGAAGTGACGGCGTATCCCGTCCGCGTCGACCGTGGCCAGCGGCCCGAAGGCGTCCTCGGCGGTGTCACCGGCGGCGTGCAGCACCCCGGTGAAGCGCTCCTCCCCGAGCAGTGCGGCGATGGCCGCGGAGTCGGTGACGTCCAGCTTCGGAGTCTCCACCCGGGCACCTCCGAGGGCGCGCAGCCGGGCGACGGCCTCGGCCCGGGGGCCGGTGGCGTCGGCGGCCAGTCCGGCGCGACCGGCGAGCACCACCCGGCCGGCCCCACCGCGCACCAGGTGCTCGGCGACGACCAGACCGATGACGCCGAGACCGCCGGTGACCAGGTAGCTGCCGCCGGCGCGGACCGCCGGGGTGTGCGACGCGGCCGGGGTCTCGGGGACGGACCGGTAATCGGGGATGTACCGGACACCGCCGCGGTAGGCGGTGAGCACCGGGCCACCGGTGACGCCCAGGGCGTCGGCGAGGTCAGCGGCGTCCCGAGCGGGGTCACCCGCCGGATCCAGGTCGACACCGCGCACGTCCAACCCAGGGTACTCCTGGCCGGCGACCACCGGCAGCACCGCGACCGCGGCCTGCGCCGGGTCCGCGGACTCGCCGGCGGTCACGACGCGGGCCCCGCGGGTCGCCACCAACAGGGCGGCGGTGTCCGGGGCGTCCGCCCGGACGGTGACCGCCTCGGTGACGCGCCGCACGGTCTCGGCGGGGTCGGCGCCGCCCTCGGTGAGGACCACCACGGTGAGCCCGCTCTCGCCGGGCTGCGCGGAGACGTCGCGGCACACCGCGTCGTCCGGTCCGGCGATCGTCGGCTCACCGCCCGCGGCCTCCAACAGGGCGGCGAGCGCGCGGGCCGCTGCGGTGCCATCCGGGCCGTCGACCACCAGCAGATGGCGCCCCCGGGGCGCGCCGGTGGAGGGGGAGCGCTCGGCGGTCCAGTGCCGGGCCAGCAGACGGACGTGCGGTTCGGGCGCGGCGGTCTCTTATACCT
>NZ_VKHT01000187.1 GCF_014141535.1 Streptomyces alkaliphilus
TCACGGGGGTGCCGCCCGGCGGGGGTGCGCGGCTGGGTCTGGTCTGGCAAGAGCGCTCCCGGGAGACGTTCGGAATGCCATGGTAGCGACCGGGCCCCGGGCGCTCCCCCCGAAGGACCGCCCGAGACGGCGGAGGGCCCGGACGCGACGACCCCGGTGTCCGCTCCCGCCGGTACGTGGCGGAAGCGGACACCGGGGTCGCGTCGAGGGGCGGCCGAGGTGTGTCGGCACCTCTCAGATGGAGAGCAGAACCTCCAACGGGGCGGCTTCCAGGGCCGGATCCAGACGCCGGCGTCCGGCCAGGAAGGCCAGTTCCATCAGCACCGCCAGACCGGCGACATCGGCACCGGTGCGGCGGATCAGCCGCAACGAGGCCTCGGCGGTCCCGCCGGTGGCGAGCACGTCGTCGATCACCAGCACCCGGTCCGAGGGCCCCAGGTCCTCGGCGTGCAGCTCGATCTCGGCGGTGCCGTACTCCAGCTCGTAGCTCTGGGCCAGGGTGGCTCCGGGCAGCTTGCCCGCCTTGCGGACCGGTATGAAACCGATGCCCGCCCGGACCGCCGCCGGAGCCGCGAGGATGAATCCGCGCGCCTCCAGACCGGCCACCTTGGTGGCGCCGTGCCGTCGGCAGAGCGCCGCCAGGATGTCGGTCACCACCGCCAGTGCGGCAGGATCGGCCAGCAGGGGGGTGATGTCCTTGAAGACCACGCCCGGCTTCGGGTGGTCGGGGACGTCCCTGATCCGCTCCAGCAGCAGGCGGCGCTGGGTCTCCGACACCAGGGTCAGCGGTTCGCCGGGCACCCCGGCCGGCGCGCTCACCGGCGCTTCCCGGAGGGGCGCCCGCGACCGCGGGACCGGGAGACCGGCTGACGACGCTGGACGGTCACGTATTCACTGTCCCCGTCCCCGTCACCACCGTTGCCGGGCCCCGGGACGGTGGCCGCGCCCTCGCCGGTCCGCGGGGCGTCGGTGTCCTCGGGGCCCCCCGTCTCCCCGGCGTCGCCGTTCCCCTCGTCCTCGATCCGGCCGTGGGCGGCCGGGGAGGGGGTGCCGGTGCCGCGCTCGGCCCGCTTGTCCAGGATGCGGCGGTTGTGCGCGGCGATCTCCGGGTCGCGGAGGCGGAAGTCCACCACCAGCGGGGTGGCGATGAAGATGGAGGAGAAGGTACCCGCGGCCAGACCCACGAACAGCGGCAGCGCGATGTCCTTGAGCATGCCGCCCGCCAGCAGACCGGTGCCGATGAACAGCAGACCGGCCACCGGCAGCAGGGCGGTCACCGAGGTGTTGATCGAACGGACCACCACCGAGTTGATGCCCTGGTTGGCCAGCTCGCCGTAGGTGTACCGGCTCTGCTTGTGGACGACGCGGGTCTTCTCCTGGACCTTGTCGAAGACCACCACCGTGTCGTAGAGCGAGTAGCCCAGGATGGTGAGCAGGCCGACGACCGAGCCGGGGGTGACCTCGAAGCCGACCAGCGCGTAGACGCCGACCGTGACCAGGAGGTCGAAGGTCATCGCGGCCAGGGCCGCCAGGGACATCCGCCATTCGAAGGCGAAGGCCAGATAGATCGTCACCAGGACAAGGAAGACGATCATTCCCTGGAATGCCTTGGTGGTCATCTGTTGGCCCCAACTGGGACCGACCAGCTCGGCGTCGATCTGGGTGGGCTCCAGCCCCACCTCGTCCGCGATCACGGCCCGGACGACATCGGACTCATCGGTGTCCAGGCCGGTGACCTGGATCCGCAGAGCGCCGCTGCCCAACTCCTGCACCCGGGCGTCGTTGCCGGAGGCGTCCTCGGCGATCCGCCGACCGTCGTCCGTGGACAGCTCGGCGCTCGCCGGGACGGTGAAGACCGCGCCGCCCTGGAACTCCACGCCCAGGAACAGACCGCGGACGCCCAGGCCGGTGAGTGAGACGATCACCAGGAGGATGGAGACGGCGTACCAGAACTTCCGCCGACCCACGAAGTCGTAGGCGGTCTCGCCTCGGTAGATCCTGGCGCCGAGAGTGGAGAGGCTCGCCATCTCAGGCCTCCTTCGGTTCGGCGGTGACGGGGACCGGACGACGGCCGGTGCGACGGATCGGCGGCCTGGCCCCGAGGCGCTTGGGGTCCAGCCCGGACCACTTGTGGCCCTTGGCGAAGAACTTGCGGCGTCCCGCCAGGGTCAGCAGCGGCTTGGTGAGGAGGAACACGATGATCAGGTCCAGGGCGGTGGTCAGGCCGAGCACGAAGGCGAAGCCCTGGACCGATCCGACCGAGACGAGGAAGAGCACGATCGCGGAGAGGAAGGAGACCACGTCGGAGACGATGATCGTGCGGCGGGCCCGGGGCCAACCGCGCTCGATCGCCGCCCTGATCGGCCGACCCGCCCGCACCTCGTCACGCACCCGTTCGAAGTACACGATGAACGAGTCCGCCGTGATGCCGACGGCCACGATGGCGCCGCAGATGGCCGGCAGGCTCAGCGCGAAACCGATCGCGGGGCCGAGCAGCGTCATGATGACGTAGGTGAGACCGGCCATCAGGACGAGGCTGGCGATCGCGACCGCGGACAGCGCCCGGTAGTAGAAGATCAGGTAACCGAAGACCAGGGCCAGGCCGATACCGCCGGCGATCAGGCCGGCGCGCAACTGCTCGCTGCCCAGCGTCGGGGAGACCGTGTTGACGTTGGCGATCTCGAAGGTGATCGGCAGGGCACCGAACTTCAGGACGTTGGCCAGGGCACCGGCGGTCTCGGAGTCGAAGTTGCCCTGGATCATGGCGCTGCCGCCGCCCAGGCGCTCGGAGACCCGGGGCGCGGAGCGGACCTCGCCGTCGAGGACGATGGCGAACTGGTTGCGGGGCTCGAACTCGGTGGCCAGCTGGGCGGTGATGTCCGCGAACTTGCGGGCGCCCTCCGAGTTGAAGTCCATGGTGACGATCCAGCCCAGCCCCTGCTGGGTGTCGTACACCGAGTCGGCGCCGGTGATGTCCGTGCCGGGCACGGCGACCGGGCCCAGTTCGTACTTGTAGAAGCCCTCCTCGTCACAGGCGACGATCGGGTCCTCGTCGGCGGCGTCGGCCGCGGCGGAGCGGGCCTCCTGACGGGCCTCGGCGGTGGAGCAGTCCAGGGCGGCGAGCTCGGCGGCGAGACCGGACTCGGCCTCGGGCAGTTCGAAGCCCTCCTCGCCCTCGGCGGGGGCCCCGTCCTCATCGGACTCCTCGCCCGGGGTCTCCTCGCCGTCCTCCTGCGCGGTCCCCTCGTCGGCGGAGTCGGTCTCCTCGGCGGCCCCGTCCGTGGTCTCGTCGGTGCGGAAGGAGGCGTTGGTGACGGTGGTCACCCCGGTGGAGGTGCCCGGCGCCCGCAGGCTCTGGTCGGTGGAGTCGGTGCCGTCCGTCTCCTCGCCGTCCTCGCCGGTGCCCTCGGCGTCACTCTCGGTGTCGCCCTCCGCCCCGGGCTCCTCGGCCGTCTCCCCGTCGTCCTCGCCGGTCCCGGGCTCGACTCCGTCCTCGCCCTCGGGGAGGGCGAAGGCGGGCTGCACCGAGAGCACCTGACGGAACCCGAGCTGGGCGGTGGTGCCCACCTGCTCGCGGGCCTGGGTCTCGTCGGTGCCCCGGGGGATGTTCACCACGATGTTGCGGTCACCCTGGGACTGGACGGTGGCCTCCGAGACGCCCAGGCCGTTGACCCGGCGCTCGATGATGTCCACGGCCGTCGCGAGGTTCTCCTCGTTGACCGCCCCCTCGTTGCGGGAGTCCTCGGTGGCGCTCAGCGTGATGCTCGTCCCACCCGCCAGGTCGATGCCCAGGCGGGGGGTGTTCGCACCGGTGAGGAACATACCGGCGGTGAGGAGCACCACCAGCAGCAACAGCGCAACCAGTGCGCGGCCGGGCTTGGCCTGCGCGGACCTGAGGTCCTTTCCGGGAGACCTGAAGTCCTGATTCGGTCCAGCCACCTTCTCGTCTTCTCTCTGTCCTGCGGCCCGCGCCCGGTGGTCGCGGCACGGCTCGGCGGGTGTCGGCGGTTGTGAACGGGGTGTGGGGGGAGGGTCCTGCGGGGCGGTGCCGACCCGGGCCGGTGCCGCCCGGCGGATCAGGACCGGGGCCCGTTCCCGTCGTCCTCGGCGGAGCCGTCGCGGCGGTCGCGGCGGGAGGTCTCCCCGGTGTCCGCGGCGTCGGGGGTCTCCCCCGCGGCGTCGGCGGGCTTGTCCAGCCCGATCGGCTTGTCCGGCTCACCGTCGGCGGGCCGGTCGGTGCCGCCCCCGCCCGTCAGCGAGGACGCGTCGTCGGGAACCACGGGGGACTCACCGTCCTCCTCGGGCCAGGGTTCGTCGTTGACGATCCTCCGGTACTCGTCGGCGTCGAGCACGGCGGCGATCGCGGTCTTGGTGTAGAGCGCGGGCACCCCCGGAGCGACCTCCAGCAGCACGGAGTCCTCACGGACCTCCTTGACCAGTGCGTACATGCCGCCGATGGTCCGGACACCGGTGCCCGGTTCCATCGCATCGCGCATTTCCATCATCTGGCGCTGCTTGTTTCGGGCCGAACGGGACATGAGAAGCATGACGCCGATCAGCAGGATGAGCGGGAGGAAGAGTTCCACGGCGGAGGTTATTCCTTCATGTGGCCGGTGTGACGTGGCCTGGCGTGTGGGTGGACGGTCCGGCCCCGGGGCCGGCATCGGCGCAGTCTAAGCGAGGCATTACCGGCCTAACAACGTCGTGGACACCGGGTAAGTTCCGCGCCGACGGCTCCACCGTACGGCGCGCTCCACCGTTCGGGCGCACGCCCCGGGCGCTCACTCCTCGAACAGACTTCCGTCCGATCCCTCCCCTCGCTGCCGTGGCGGGGTGAGTCCCATGTGGCTCCAGGCCGCCGGAGTGGCGACCCGACCGCGCGGCGTGCGGGCCAGCAGACCCTCCCTGACCAGGAAGGGTTCGGCCACCTCCTCGACGGTCTCGCGTTCCTCCCCCACCGCGACGGCGAGCGTGGAGAGACCCACCGGGCCGCCCGCGAAGAGCCGCAACAACGCGTTGAGCACCGACCGGTCCAGACGGTCCAGGCCCCGACCGTCCACCTCGTAGACCTCCAACGCGGTGGCGGCGATTTCCCGGGTGACGAGGCCGTCACCCTTCACCTGGGCGTAGTCGCGCACCCGCCGCAGCAGCCGGTTGGCGATCCGGGGGGTGCCCCGGGAGCGCCCGGCGATCTCGGCGGCTCCCTCCGGGCGGACCTCCACGTCCAGCAGTCCGGCGGAGCGGTGGATCACGCGCTCCAGCTCGGCCGGCGCGTAGAACTCCATGTGCGCCGTGAACCCGAATCGGTCACGCAGCGGCGGCGGCAGGAGACCGGCCCGGGTGGTGGCACCGACCAGGGTGAAGGGGGGCAGCTCCAACGGGATGGCGGTGGCCCCGGGGCCCTTGCCGACGATGACGTCGACCCGGAAGTCCTCCATCGCCATGTAGAGCATCTCCTCGGCGGGCCGGGACATGCGGTGGATCTCGTCGAGGAAGAGGATCTCGCCCTCCTGGAGGGAGGACAGGATCGCCGCCAGGTCACCGGCGTGCTGGATGGCCGGTCCGGAGCTGATCCGGATGGGCGCCTCCATCTCGGCGGCGATGATCATGGACAGGGTGGTCTTGCCCAGGCCGGGGGCGCCGGAGAGCAACACGTGGTCGGCGGTGGCCCCCCGCGCGCGGGCCGCCTTCAGCACCAGATCCAGCTGCCCGCGCACCCGCTCCTGGCCGATGAACTCGCCCAGGTCGCGGGGACGGAGGGCGGCCTCCACCGCGCGGTCCTCCCCGTCCGGGGCGGCGGCGACCAACCGGTCCCGCGACTCCCGTGCGATGCCGGGGACCTCCTCCTCGTACCGCCGCGCGGCCCCGTCCGAGGCTCCCCCGGCCCCTTGCGCGAAGTCGTTCATCCGGCCCTCCCGGCTCCGAGCCGGCGCAGCGCGGCGCGCAGCAGGACGGGCAGTTCGGGACGGGCGCCCTCCGCGATGCGCGCGGCGGCCTCGGGTTCGACCTCGCGCACGCCTCGGTCGGCCTCGCGCGCGGACCATCCCAGGCCGGTGAGCGCCGCGTGCAACTGCTCCTGCCAGGAGTCCTCCCGCGACGCGACGGCGGTGGGGCGGGGAGCCGTGCCGACCGGCGCCCCGAGGCGGTCGCGGAGCTCCAGCAGGAGCTTCTGCGCGCCCTTCTTCCCGATGCCGGGAACGGCGGTGAGCGCCTTCTCGTCACCGGTGGCCACCGCCCGTCGCAGGTCGTCGGGACGGTGCACGGCGAGCATCGCCTGGGCGAGCCGGGGACCGACTCCCCCGGCGGTCTGGAGCAGTTCGAAGGTTCGTCGGGCATCGTCGTCGACGAAGCCGTACAGGGTCAGGGAGTCCTCCCGCACCACCAGGGAGGTGGCCAGGCGGGCGGGCTCGCCCACCCGCAGCCCGGAGAGGGTGTCGGGGGTGCAGCGGACATCGATGCCGATCCCGCCCACCTCCACGACGGCGGTGTCGGGGCCCAGGGCGGCCACGGGGCCGGCGACGAAGGCGATCATGGGCGGGTGTCCTCGGAAGCTCGGGCGGGGGTGGCGCGCCGGGCCCCGGCGCGGGCGCGTTCCAGACGGTCCAGCGC
>NZ_VKHT01000188.1 GCF_014141535.1 Streptomyces alkaliphilus
GAGCGGAACCGCCGACCTTACCCCCGCCCCTCGCCCCATCCGTTGGCCGCCGCGCGAACACATGGACGAACCGGGATCCGACGCATCGTGTTCTCGGCTCCTCCGGAGCGGGTCGGGATCCGGGGTGGTGGAGGGACCCCCCGTCCCGGGGACGGCGCCATCCCCGATGCTCCGGGGCTCCCTCCCCGGACCGGGAGCCGGCCGGAGCGGGAGCCGACCGGAAGACCCCTCCTCAGCGCGTCGGGGCGGTAAACGACCTCGGGCCGGAGGAAGTCCCCACCCCGAGCGGTACGAACCGCTTGCCCCCAAGAGCCTCGACCGGCCCCGGCCCCGGTGGGCCGAGAGGTACCCGGCGGTTCCCTCCCCGGGGGACCACCGAAAGCGGTGTTCTGAGGGGCCGGGCGCCATTAACCTCACCGTCCATGAGCCCGATTCTGCGCACCGAGCGCCTGTTGCTGGAGCCCTACACCCCGGACGACGAGGAAGATTTCGTCACCCTCTTCCGGGACCACAGGGTTTCGCGGTGGATGGGCGACGGCCCCGCCGGCGAGGCGGAGGACCGGGCCCTGTTCGGGCGGATCTTCACGAAGGTCTACGCCCGGGATCTGTTCGACGTCTGGGCCGTCCGCCGGAACGGTCACTTCGTCGGCCACGCCGAGATCAAACCGAGTGATGTGGTCCCGGGTCACGAGATCATCTACGCGTTGACCCCCGAGGTGTGGGGATCGGGCCTTGGCGGGGAACTCGCGGAGGCGATCGTCGCCCATGGTTTCGGCACCATCGGACTCACGGAGGTGTACGCCACCGTGGCGGAGTCGAACGAGGCCTCACTGGCCGTGCTGCACAGGGTCGGCTTCGAGCACCTCCGGGACACGACCGAGGAGGACGGCAGCACCACCCGGGTACTGAGGCGTCGCCGGGCCACGCCGCCCCTCGGGCAGGGGTGAACGGTCCGTGGGCCGGGGCAGGCGCGTCGACCGCCACGCCGACGCCACCCCAACGACCCCGCGGGTCGATGCCGCTAGAAGCCGCCCTCCATGTTGACGAAGCGGGAGTAGTGGCCCTGGAAGGCCACGGTGATGGTCGCGGTGGGGCCGTTGCGGTGCTTGGCGACGATCAGGTCGGCCTCGCCGGCGCGCGGGGACTCCTTCTCGTAGGCGTCCTCGCGGTGCAGCAGGATGACCATGTCGGCGTCCTGCTCGATGGAACCGGACTCACGCAGATCGGAGACCATCGGCTTCTTGTCGGTGCGCTGCTCCGGGCCACGGTTGAGCTGGGACAGGGCGATGACGGGCAGTTCCAGCTCCTTGGCGAGCAGCTTGAGGTTACGGGACATCTCCGAGACCTCCTGCTGACGGGACTCCGGGCGCCGGGAGCCACCGCTCTGCATGAGCTGGAGGTAGTCGATGACCACCAGGCGCAGGTCGTGCCGCTGCTTCAGCCGACGGCACTTGGCGCGGATCTCCATCATGCTCAGGTTGGGCGAGTCGTCGATGAACAGCGGGGCCTCGTTGACCTCGGCCATCTGCCGGGCGACGCGGTTCCAGTCCTCGTCGGTCATGCTGCCCGAGCGCATGTGGTGCAGGGCGACCCTGGCCTCGGCGGAGAGCAGGCGCATGGCGATCTCGTTGCGCCCCATCTCCAGGGAGAAGATCACACTGGGCAGGTTGTGCTTGATCGAGCAGGCACGCGCGAAGTCCAGGGCCAGGGTGGACTTACCCATGGCGGGGCGGGCCGCGATGACGACCATCTGACCGGGGTGGAGACCGTTGGTCAACGCGTCGAGGTCGGTGAACCCGGTGGGGACGCCGGTCATCTCGCCGCTGCGATTGCTGATCGCCTCGATCTCGTCGAGCGCGCCCTCCATGATGTCGCCGAGCGGCAGGAAGTCCTCCGCCGTGCGCTGCTCGGTGACGGCGTAGATCTCGGCCTGCGCGGAGTTGACGATGTCGTCCACGTCTCCGTCGGCGGCGTACCCCATCTGCGTGATGCGGGTACCGGCCTGCACCAGGCGGCGCAGCACCGCACGATCGTGGACGATCTCGGCGTAGTACTCGGCGTTGGCCGCGGTGGGGACCAACTGCACCAGGGAGTGCAGGTAGCCGGCGCCGCCGATCTTGGACAGTTCTCCGCGCTTGGTCAGCTCGTTGGCGACGGTGATGGGGTCGGCGGGCTCGCCCCGGGCGTAGAGGTCGAGGATCGCCGTGTAGATCGTCTCGTGGGCCGGTTTGTAGAAGTCGTGGCCCTTGATGACCTCGACCACGTCGGCGATGGCGTCCTTGGACAGCAGCATGCCGCCGAGGACCGACTGCTCGGCGTCCAGGTCCTGCGGCGGGAGCCGCTCGAAGGCGGCCCGCTCGTCGGAGCCGTCCTCCCACCGGGGTGGTTCGGCGTCCCCGCCGCGGGGTGCCGGGGGGGCACTGCCGGCCCACTCCCCCTCGGCGTACTCCAGATCCGTCATGCGGGCCCGCCTCCCTCCCGGCTCGCCGGATCGCGGGCTCCGCCCGCCACCCGTTGGAACATGCTGAACGTGATCGACTCGGATCGGCCGTGACGAATCCGGCGCGCCGGTGACCCGGGGGTCCGACGGTTCGTTCCCGTCACTGTCCACAGTTGTACGCCACGGCACCGACAGAGACCGTTCCGGGGGCCGCGTGCACCGTGGTCCGGGACCCGGGACGGGCCGGCGGGCGCCCCACGGTACGTGCTCCGGCGGCACCGGCCAAGCCGGTTATCCACAGGCTGGGGGCAACACCTGTGGAAAGCTCTCCCGACACTGTGGAAGAACCCCCGTTTTCTGTGGACCCCTCGGGGGACGACGCTGTGGATTCTCCCGAAAGATGATCAGAAAACCCGCGCTGAGCTGCGATAACGCAGAGATCTTCACCCCGGTGCCGAGACCGTTGAAAAAAGTTCGCGGAGGGGGTGGAGCACCTGCCCATCGGGAGAACGATTCACGCCCCCCTCCAGGAGAGGTAAGGGTCACAAAACCATTGCATCTATTACCTGTGGATGCTTGGATCATCGCATGAGCCCACCCCCAGCGGACCGCACCGCGCACCCCGGCGAAACCGCCGGGCGGACGACCGGCGGGAACGCGGTCGGCGCGCCCGGGGGAGCATCCCCCCGCGCCACCCGACGACGGGTCGCCCGGAGGTACGACCGGGAGATCCTCGCCCTCGCGTTGCCCGCCTTCGGCGCCCTGGTCGCCGAACCCCTGTTCCTCATGGTCGACAGCGCCATGGTCGGGCACCTCGGCACCGACCGCCTGGCCGGCCTCGGGGTCTCCGCCGCGTTGTTGACCACAGGTGTCAACATCTTCGTCTTCCTCGCCTACGCCACCACCGCCGCCGTCGCGCGCCGACTCGGCGCCGGCGACCTGCCCGCGGCCCTGCGTCAGGGCGTGGACGGGATCTGGCTGGCCCTGTTCATCGGAGTGGCGGTGGCCGCGGCCCTCATCCCCGGCGCCCCCCTGCTGGTCGATCTCCTCGGCGCCTCCACCGAGGCCGCCCCGCACGCCGTGACCTACCTGCGGATCAGCGCACTGGGCATCCCCGCCATGTTGATCGTGCTCGCCGCCACCGGGGTGTTGCGCGGCCTGCAGGACACCCGCACGCCGTTGTACGTCGCCATCGGCGGTTTCACGGCCAACGCCGCGCTCAACGCCCTGTTGATATACGGCGCCGGCATGGACATCGCCGGCTCGGCCTGGGGCACCGTCATCGCCCAGGTGGGCATGGCGGCGGTGTACCTGACGGTGGTGGTGCGCGGTGCCCGCCGACACGGCGCCCCGTTGCGCCCGGACGCGGCGGGCATCCGGGCCTGCGCCCGGGCCGGCACCCCCCTGTTGATCCGCACCCTCTCCCTGCGGGCCGTGCTGTTGATCGCGACCGCGGTCGCCGCCCGACTGGGCGACGTCTCCATCGCCTCCCACCAGGTGGCCCTCACCCTCTGGACCCTCACCGCGTTCGCCCTGGACGCCATCGCCATCGCGGGGCAGGCCATCATCGGTCGTCTCCTGGGCGCGGACGACACGGCCGGGGCCCGGGCCATGTGCGGGCGCATGGTGCGGTGGGGAATCGGTTCGGGGGTGGTGCTCGGCGCGCTGATCGCCATCGGCAGCCCGCTGATCGTGCGGGTCTTCAGCCCCGATCCGGAGGTGCACGGGGCGCTGCTGCCGGTGCTGCTGATCGTGGCGGTGACCCAGCCGATCGCCGGGGTGGTCTTCGTCCTCGACGGGGTGCTGATGGGTGCCGGGGACGGCACCTACCTGGCCGGGGCGATGCTGGTGACCCTCGTCGTCTTCGCTCCGGCGGCCCTGTTGGTACCGGTGCTCGGGTGGGGCGTGGCCGGGCTGTGGTGGATGGTGGCGGGGCTGATGATGGTCACCCGGATGGTGACGTTGGGGCTGCGGGTGCGCACCGGACGCTGGATGGTCACCGGCGCGGTCCGCGCGCGTTGAGGGCGGGCACCGGCGGCGGCACCCGGGTCGATGCCGTCCGGCACCGGCCGGAAACGACGGAGCGGCCCGGGGACACCGTGCGGTGTCCCCGGGCCGCTCCGATCGGTCGCGGACCGGCGGGAGGCCGGTCCCGCCGCGCCCCCACCCGCCACGGGGGCGGATCGGGGCGGACGCCCGGGGGCGTCACTTGGAGGGGTTGACCTCCAGCGGCACGCTCGCCACGACCTCGGGGTGCAGGCGGACCGAGACCTGGTGGGTGCCCAGGCTCTTGATCGGCCGACCGAGCTCGATGCGGCGCTTGTCGATGTCCGGGCCGCCGGCCTCCTTCACCGCGGAGGCGATGTCGGCCGGGGTGACGGAACCGAAGAGGCGACCGCCCTCACCGGCCCGCACGCGCATGCGGACCTTGACACCCTCGAGCCGGCCCTTGACCTCGTTGGCCTGCTCGATGGTGGCGATCTCGCGGATCTTGCGGGCCCGGCGGAGCTGATCGACGTCCTTCTGGCCGCCGCGGGTCCAGCGAATGGCCACCCCACGGGGCAGCAGGTAGTTGCGGGCGTAGCCGTCCTTCACCTCGACGACGTCGCCGGCGGCACCGAGGCCGGGGACCTCACTGGTCAGGATGATCTTCATGTCTCGTCATCCCTTCTCAGCGCGCGGTGGAGGTGTAGGGCAGCAGCGCCACCTCACGGCTGTTCTTCACAGCCGTGGCGACGTCCCGCTGGTGCTGGGTGCAGTTGCCGGTCACCCGGCGGGCACGGATCTTGCCACGGTCGGAAATGAACTTCCGCAGCAGGTTCGTGTCCTTGTAGTCGACGTAGGAGATCTTCTCCTTGCAGAACACGCAAACCTTCTTCTTCGGCTTGCGCACAGGCGGCTTCGCCATGGTGTCTCTCCGTTAACAGATCAGGAAGCTTGGGGGGAGCCCGCCCGTCAGAAGGGGGGCTCGTCCGAGTAGCCACCGCCCGAGCCGCCACCGGGGCCTCCGCCCCAGCCGCCACCGCCACCGCCCTGCTGGCCACCGCCGGACGGACCCGAGGTCGCCCACGGGTCGTCGGCGGGACCGTCCTGACGGCCGGCACCGCCCTGGCCGCCGCCCTGACCGCCGGGGCCTGCGCCCCAACCGCCCTGACCGCCGCCCTGGCCACCGCCGTAGCCGCCGCCCTGGCCACCGCGACCGCTGGTCTTGGTGACCTTGGTCGTGGCGTTGCGCAGGCTGGGGCCGACCTCGTCGACCTCCAGCTCGAAGACCGTCCGCTTGATGCCCTCGCGGTCCTCGTAGCTGCGCTGCTTCAGCCGGCCCTGAACGATGACCCGGGTGCCCTTGGTGAGGGACTCGGCGACGTTCTCGGCCGCCTGCCGCCAGACCGAGCAGGTAAGGAAGAGGCTCTCGCCGTCCCGCCACTCACTGGTCTGCCGGTCGAAGATGCGGGGGGTGGACGCGACACGGAACTTCGCGACCGCCGCACCGGAAGGGGTGAAGCGCAGCTCGGGATCGTCGACGAGATTGCCGACGACCGTGATGACGGTCTCGCCTGCCATGGGGGAACCTCTCGGCGGGTGCTAACTGCTGGTGCTGCGATGATGACAGGGGCCTGTGACACCCGTGGGCGTTCACCGCACGACGGGACGGGGCGGTGGGAACCGCCGAGGCGTCCGACGCGCGGGGGATGCGTCACGGGGCCCGGCCCGGGCCCGGGTGAGCCGGGGCTCAGTGGGTGGCGGGGCGGAGCACCTTGGTGCGGAGGACGGACTCGTTCAGGTTCATCTGACGGTCCATCTCCTTGACCACGGCCGGCTCGGCCTGGATGTCGAGCACCGCGTAGAAGCCCTCGGGCTTCTTGTCGATCTCGTACGCCAGTCGGCGACGACCCCAGGTGTCCACCTTCTCGACCTTCCCGTTGCCCTCGCGGATCACGGTGGCGAAGCTCTCGATCAGGGGGGCGATGGAGCGCTCCTCCAGATCGGGGTCGAGGATGATCATCACCTCGTAGTGGCGCATGTGGAACCCACCTCCTTCGGACTCGGCGGCCACGGACGTTCCGTGGCAGGAGGTTCGCATGCGTTCCGCGTCGTCTCCGTGCGTCGCCCCCTCCGGAGGCACCCGGCCGCCACGACCGCCCGGGGAGGGCGGGAACGGACC
>NZ_VKHT01000189.1 GCF_014141535.1 Streptomyces alkaliphilus
GCCGGCGGCGACGGTGGGGGCGGGGGCACCGACGCTCATCGCGACTCCTCCTGTCGGGTGCGGGAATTGGCCAGTCGCAGGAACCCGAAGGACAGCACCAGGGTGACCAGCGCGATGATCACCGCGGTGGCGGCGGCGGAGTGGATGTTCCCCCGCACGAAGGCGTCCTGGTAGACCTTCATCAGCGGACTCCACGCGGTGGACAGGTTGTTGGTCAGTGGCCGCAGCGTGGTCGGCTCGTTGAACACCTGCAGGGTGGCGATGACCGAGAAGAAGAAGGTCAGCACCAGGGAGGGCGCCACCATGGGGATCTTGATCCGCCAGGCGATCTGCCGCTGCGAGCAGCCGTCCAGGCGGGCGGCCTCGTAGATCTCCGGCGGGATGGCGCGCAGTGCGGTGTAGATGACGATCATGTTGAAGCCGGTGCCGCCCCACACCGCGATGTTGGAGAGCGCGATGAACAGCGCACCGCCGCCGAGCAGGTCGGGCCGGGGCAGCCCGAGGTGGTCCAGCGCGAAGTGCAGCGGACTGACCGAGGGCAGGTAGAGGAAGCCCCACAGCAGCGCCGCGATCACGCCCGGCACCGCGTAGGGCAGGAAGATGGTCAGCCGGGCGAAGCGCCGTCCGGCCACCCGGTCGGCGTCCAGCATCAGCGCGAAGAGCAGGGCCAGGCCGAGCATGGTGGGTACCACGATCATGCCGTAGCCCAGTACCCGCAGTGCCCCGGCCAGCAGTTCGGGGTCGGTCAGGGCGGCGGTGTAGTTCGACAGGCCGGCCCAGACCTCACGGCGACCGCCGGAGCCCAGACCCAGGCCCTGGACCTCGACCTTCCGGAAGCTCAGCCACATCGCGTAGCCGATGGGCAGGGCGAAGAAGGCCAGGAAGAGCAGGACGGCCGGTAGGAGGAAGGCGTGGGGGGCGTACCGGGGGCCGCCCACCCGGGCCCCCCGGACGCGAGGCGTCCGGGGGGCGGCGTAAGCCGCCGCGTCAGCGGCGGGGGAGTCGGGGGACTTCACCGGGGTGCTCACTCGGAGACCTGGAAGCCCTGGCGCTCGAGGTCGGTGACGGTGGCGTTCTGCACCTCGGCCAGCGCCGCGCCGAAGTCGGAGCGGACGGAGGCCGCCGAGCCGAAGGCGTCGTTGAAGGTGCTGTACGCCACGTTGACGTTCGGGCCCCAGGCGGCCGGGGCGGTGCCCTCGGCGACGCCGGCGGCGATCTCGTAGAACTCGGGCTGGTTGGCGAAGAAGGCCGGCGGCTCGGAGAGGGCGTCACCGGTCTGGGCGGCGGTGGCGGCCGGGTAGATGCCGCCCTCGCGGACCATGGTGGCCAGCGCCTCGGGGTCGGTGTTGATCCAGGCGGCGAACTCGGCGGCGGCCCGGGCGTGGTCGGAGTCGTTGGTCACGGCGGTGGTGGAACCGCCCCAGCTGCCGGTGGCGTTCTCCCCGGCCTCCCACTGCGGCAGGGGGGCCACCGCCCACTGCTCGGCGGTGTCCTCGGCGGAGGAGGCGAGGACACCCGGCGCCCAGACCGCGCTCACCCAGGCGATCTGCTCACCGGTGTTCAGCGCCTGGTTCCAGGCGGGGGTGTACATGGGCTCGTTGTGGATCGCGTCCTCGGCGACCAACTCCCCCCAGAACTCGGCGACGCGGCTGGTGGGATCGTTGTCGATGGCGACCTTCCAGCTCTCGCCCTCGGTGGTCCACCACTGCGCCCCGGCCTGCTGGGCGAGGCCGGCGAACAGGCCCGCGTCCTGGGCGGAGAAGGTGGTCAAGTAGCGGTCGGGGGCCGCGTCGCGCAGCGCCCGGGCGGTGTCGGCGAACTCGTCCCAGGTGGTCGGCACCTCCAGGCCGTACTCCTCGAACAGGTCGTGACGGTAGTAGAACATCAGGGGGCCGGAGTCCTGCGGGATCGCGTAGAGCGAGTCGGTGCCCAGGGTGACCTGCTGCCACAGGCCCTCGGAGAACTCCTCGGCGGTGCCGGTGCCCTCCAGGTGGTCGGATATGTCGGCCAGTACGTCGTTGCTGATCAGGGTCGGCAGCGCCTGGTACTCGGCCTGCACCAGGTCCGGGGCCTCGCCGGCCTGCGCCGCGGTCACCACGCGGGTCACCAGGTCGTCGCCGCCGGCCTGGTTCTTCACCACGACCCGCACGTCGGGGTTGGCCTCGTTCCACAGCGCCACGGCCTGCTCCAGGCCCGGGGCCCAGGCCCAGTACTCCAGGGTGATCGGGCCGGCCGCGTCCGAGGAGGAACCCCCGTTCCCCCCGGAGTCGCCGCCGCAGCCGGTGAGGGCGACGGCCGAGACGAGGGTCGCGGTGCATACCGCGACGGTGCGGTGGTTCATGGTTCCTCCCGGGGAAGGGGCTGTGAGCGTTCACAGCGGGCTGTGAGCGTTCACAGTAGAGAAACGCTCCCGATACTTGTCAATGGTTGTTGCTGTGCGGTTATCTTGAGTTCTGTTGGGGTAGAACGGGCCGTGCACGTTCACAACCGGATGGTCACCTTCCGGGAGGCGACGGGGTCCGCGACCGCCCACCAGCACGAGATCGGGAGAATGTTCATGCCGGATGTCACACCCCCGGGCCCGCGCGGACTCGCCTACGGCGGGGACTACAACCCCGAGCAGTGGCCGGAGGAGGTCTGGGTCGAGGACGTGGCGCTGATGCGCGAGGCCGGTGTCACCATGGTCAGCCTCGGCATCTTCTCCTGGGCCCGGCTCGAGCCCCGTCGCGGTGAGTACGACTTCGGCTGGCTGGACCGGATCATCGACCTCCTGCACGGGGCCGGCATCCGGGTGGACCTGGCCACCCCCACCGTGGTGCCCCCGGCCTGGTTCTATCGCGAGCACCCCGACGCGCTGCCGGTGACCCGGGAGGGTGTCCGACTGGCCTTCGGCTCGCGCGGCGCGATCTGCCACAGTCACCCCGCCTACCGGGAGGCAGCCGCCCGGATCACCCGGGTGCTGGGCGAGCGGTACGGACGTCATCCGGCCGTCGCCATGTGGCACGTCCACAACGAGTACGGCGTCCCCGTCCTGGAGTGCTATTGCGAGGTCTCGGCGGCCGACTTCCGTCGCTGGCTCCGGGAGCGGTACACCTCCCTCGACGCCCTCAACGCCGCCTGGGGCACCGCGTTCTGGGGACAGCTCTACGGGGACTGGGAGGAGATTCAACCGCCCCGGCTGACCCCCACCGTCTGCAACCCGGCGCACCGCCTGGACTTCGCCCGCTTCGCCTCCGACAGCGCGCTGACCAACTTCCGGGCCGAGCGGGACCTGTTGCACGGGCTGTCCCCCGGCGTGCCGGTGACCACCAACTTCATGGTCTCCCCGACCCAGTGCGACACCCTCGACTACTGGGCCTGGGGCCGTGAGGTGGACATCGTCACCAACGACCACTACCTGGTGGCCGAGGAGGAGCGGAACCACATCAATCTGTCGATGGCCGCCGACCTCTCCCGGGCGGTGGCCGGGGGGAAACCCTGGTTGCTGCTGGAGCACTCCACCAGCGGTGTCAACTGGCAGCGCCGGGGCATCGCCAAGCGTCCCGGTGAGATGGCCCGCAACAGCCTCGCCCACGTGGCCCGCGGCTCCGAGGGCGCGATGTTCTTCCAGTGGCGGGCCTCCCGGCGCGGCGCCGAGAAGTTCCACTCCGCGATGGTCCCGCACGCCGGCACCGACAGCCGGATCTGGCGCGAGGTCGTCGAACTCGGCTCCCATCTGAAGGCGTTGGCCGACCTCCGGGGCAGCCGGACCGAGGCCGAGGTGGCGATGGTGTGGGACTGGCAGTCCTGGTGGGCACAGAAGCTGGAGTGGCGCCCCAGCGAGGAGTTGGACACCCGCGAGCGGGCCGAGGCATGGTACGCCGCGCTCTTCGACCGACACCTGACGGTGGACTTCGTCGAGCCCGGCACCGATCTCGACCCGCGGCGGTACCCCCTGGTCGTGGTGCCGGCCCTGTACCTCGCGGAGGAGAGGACCGGGGAGGCCCTGCACCGTTACGTCTCGGCCGGAGGGACCCTGGTGGTCTCCTACTTCTCCGGGATCGTGGACGCGAACGACGCCGTCCACCCGGGCCCCCACCCCGGTGCGCTGCGCGACGTGCTGGGCCTGACGGTGGAGGAGTTCCAGCCGCTGCACGCCGGGCGTCGGGTGCGGCTGGAGCCGGTGGCCGATGTTCCCGGGGACGCCGCCGCCCGACCCGGCGCGGCCCTGACCGGTGACGTGTGGGCCGAGACGGTGATCCCGCGCGGCGCCGAACCGGTGTGGACCCACGCCGACGGCCCGGCCGCGGGCGGGCCCGCCGTCACCCGGTACCGCCTGGGCGAGGGGGCCGCCTGGTACGTCTCGACCCGGCTGGACGCCGAAGGGCTGGACGCGGTGCTGGCCGCTGCCGGCGCGGACGCCGGTCTGTCCGATCGGGCCGCGCTCCCCACCGACCTGGAGGTGGTGCGCCGGGTCGGGGAGAACGGGACACACGTCTTCGCGATCAACCACGCCGACACCGAGGCACCCCTGGAACTGCCCGGCCCCGGCACCGACCTGTTGCGCGGTGAGCGGGTCGAGGCGTCGGGGACGACCGTGCCCGCCGGTTCCGTGCGGGTCGTCCTACTGGACTGAGTCCCGACCGGGGATCGGTCGCGGGGCGGGACCGGCACACCCTTCCGCCCGGGCAGCGACGACGACCACGAGGACATCATCGACCCGCCCTCCGAACCGGTGGACGGCTACCCGGCGACCCCCGAG
Organism: Streptomyces alkaliphilus; assembly: GCF_014141535.1. GTDB lineage: Bacteria > Actinomycetota > Actinomycetes > Streptomycetales > Streptomycetaceae > Streptomyces > Streptomyces alkaliphilus. The sequence goes on from NZ_VKHT01000189.1 coordinate 4,742, forward strand.
GGCAGGTCGCCTGGATGCGTGACATCTGCACGACGGTGGCCGCGGTGCCCGACCGCCGGGGATCGTGGGTCTTCTCCCGGGAGCCCACCTGGATCGCGGTGCCGGGCAACGGCTGGGATCCGGAGGACCCCTCCTCGGGCAACGCCCGGGAGAACCAGGCGTGGTTCGACCACTCCGGCCGCGCCCTGCCCGCCGTGCGCCGGTGATCCCGGCGCACCGCTGATTCCCCGACGCGCGGCGGCCGGCCACCGCACCCGGTGAGGGTGCGGCGGCCGGCCGTCTTTCCGGCGTCGGGGGTTCCGGGCGCCCGGAACCCCCGACGATCGGACGGGGCGCGGGGCTCAGCGCACGGGGGTGAAGTCCCGGGCGCCGATGAAGTCCGGGCGCCGGATCGGAGCCGCGAAGGGTTCGACCGCCTCGTTCTCCACGCTGTTGAAGACGATGAAGACGTTGCTGCGCGGGTACGGGGTGATGTTGTCCCCCGAGCCGTGCATGCAGTTGCAGTCGAACCACACGGCGGACCCCGGCTTCCCGGTGAACAGCCGGATGCCGTGTTCACCGGCCAGAGCGGTGAGCGCCTCGTCCGAGGGCGTGCCCGCGTCCTGCATCTGCAGGGACTTCTTGTAGTTGTCCTTCGGGGTGGCGCCGGCACAGCCGAGGAAGGTCTTGTGCGACCCCGGCATGATCATCAGACCGCCGTTGGTCTCGAAGTTCTCGGTCAGCGCGATCGAGACCGAGACCGTGCGCATGGCGGGCAGCCCGTCCTCGGCGTGCCAGGTCTCGAAGTCCGAGTGCCAGTAGAAGCCGCTCGCCCCGAAACCGGGCTTGACGTTGATCCGGGACTGGTGGACATAGACGTCCGAGCCCAGGATCTGCCGAGCGCGCCCCACCACCCGTGGGTCGCGGACCAGCTTCGCGAAGACCTCGCTGAGCTTGTGCACCTCGAAGATCGACCGGATCTCCTGCGACTGCGGTTCCACGATGGAACGCTCGTCGGCGTGCATGGCGGGATCGGAGACCAGGCGGTCCAGCTCGGCCTTGTAGGTACCGACCTCATCGGGCTCGATCAGCCGGTCCACGGCGAGGAAGCCGTCCCGTTCGAAGCCCTCCAGGTCGCCGGTGGAGATCGGCCCCTCGGCGTCGGGGGACGACCACACGACCGGGTCCTGCCGCGGGATCATCTCCTCCGTGGCCCCCCGGGTCGGGTACCGGTCGGCGGTGCGGGCTGGTGCAGTGGTCATGATGCTGCCTCCTCCGGTTCGGTGAGCAGGGGGTACACCCCGTTCTCGTCGTGGTCCTCCCGTCCGGTGACAGGGGGGTTGAACACGCACAGGACACGGAAGTCCGTCTTGGGACGCAGGGTGTGCTTCTCGTGGCCGTCCAGCAGGTACATCGTGCCGGGGCGGATCCAGTGCTTCTCGCCGGTTTCGTCGTTGGTGAGTTCGGCCTCACCCTCCACGCAGAAGACCGCCTCGACGTGGTTGGCGTACCACATCGAGGTCTCCGTGCCCGCGTAGAGCACGGTCTCGTGGAAGGAGAACCCGACACCCTCCTTGGCCAGGATCAGGCGCTTGCTGCGCCAGGTCCCGGAAGCCGACTCCACGTCGCGATCGGTGCCCTCGATATCACTGATGGAACGGACAATCACGGTGTCGGTGTACCTCTCTGTATGTCCTGTCGCCCTCGGGCGACGGCCGGATGCGCCCCGGACGGGGTGGATCCGGTCGATGGCCGCGGCGCGGATGGTGCCGCCCCGCGGAATCCGGCGGTACGCGCCGCCGGACGTCCTCGGTGGTGTGTCCCCGACCGACGGGGCTCGGACCGGTCGATCGGGGGCGGGGTCGGGGACCCCGCCGGGTG
>NZ_VKHT01000019.1 GCF_014141535.1 Streptomyces alkaliphilus
CCAGCGCGCGCTCCTGGTACGACGGGGAGGGAATCTCCAGCATCGCCCGAAGCAGTCCTGCCGCATACGTCTCGGTCACATTTCCCGATGGAGTGAAAGCCCAGTTCATCGCCGCATCCGATCCAGTGGATGACCCACGATGTGATTCGCGACATCCACCCGGGGAACCCCTCCACCGCGTCGGTCGAATGCGTCGAACAGCCTCTTCTCGTCCGCACCGACCCTGCTCGCAAGCACCGTGATTCCGCAGCCACCCGGGCGCTCTGGTGTCGCTGACACGTGACCTCCGTACTAGGACCACTGACCAACCCCGGACGGCACAACCGACCCGCCGCACGGAAAAGAAGCTACGAGCACATCGCCCACCGGGCGTCCGCGACAAGTTCAATCACCGGGACACACCCCGCTGACCCACCCCCGTACGGCTACAAGCTCCGATTACCCGGTGCCCGTCCATGCCGTGTCACGCTGGTCCGGATTCCGGAATCCGCCGGAGGAGTTCACGGCACACAGGAGTAGAGGGGGAAATCGTGGGACGCACACCGGAAAGGATCCCGGTACTGGCTTTGTGGAGCGCGCCGCGCTGCCGGTCCACCGCGTTCGCGCGGATGATGACCGAGCGCGACGACCATGCCGTCGTGCACGAACCGCTCTCCCGGGTGGTCGATTTCGGCGAGGTGGAGGTGGGTGACCGGATCGCGCACGACGAGCGGGGCGTGCTCACGGCGCTGCGCGCGATCGCCGCGTCCAAGCCGGTGTTCTTCAAGGACACGACGGACTTCCACTACCCGGCGCTCCTCGCCGACGAGGATTTCCTCGCGGCCGCGACCCACACGTTCATCATTCGCGATCCGGCCGAGGCCATCGCCTCTCACCACAAGCTGAACCCGGATCTCGGCCGCGACGAGATCGGCTTCGCGTGGCTGTACGAGATCTTCACCGCGGTGCAGGCCGCCACCGGAACCACACCGGTCGTGATCGACTCCGACGATCTGCTCGACCGCCCGGCCGAGACCGTGCGCATGTACTGCGAGGCGGTCGGCATCCCCTTCGTCCCGGAGGCGCTGAACTGGCAGCCGGGCATGCGCTCGGAGTGGCGGTCGACCGGTAGGTGGCACCAATCGACCAGCCGGACCGCCGGCTTCGAGCGCAGCTCGGGCGCGACGGCCGAGTCCGTCGCGGCGGACCCGAAACTGAGGGTCTACCGCGACTATCACATGCCGTACTACGAAAAGCTGCGTGCTGCCGCGCTGCGACCGTGAGCGTCCCACCAGGAATGATCAAAATGATCATCCGGAACGTGAACGGAACGGCGATTCGGGCAGGCAAGGTCATCGGGGCGTGGGCAGAAAGAATGACCGACGGCCCAACCCTCGGTACCCCTGGACTGTTGAGACTTGAGATGGTTCTTAGTGAGGCGGGTAACTTGACGGAGAATTTGGTACCCTCCACCAGAAGTGCATGGCATCAAAAAAAGGTGTTGCGTGACGCGTGCGACGTGATGGAAGCTTCGGTGTTCCCCGTCAGAAGCGGACTGTGTGAAACGGTCGATATCTCCGGTCATCGCAACAACACGGCTGTTTCCGCGGCAACGGAGACCAAGGCAGGTGAATTCAATGTGTGGAGGAATTCCTTCGCCGCCGAATACCTGCCCGCGGGCGGAAGTCTCGTCCACGTGGACGGCGTCCCCTTCCGGTTCCCCCCTCTCTGCGAAGGACCGGACAACGTCCGCTGCGCCGGCCAGTTCATCCGCGTCCCGGAGGGCCATTACGACTGGATCCACGTGCTGGCCGCGTCCGAGCGTCGCAGCGAGGACACCGTCCAGCTGAACTTCGCCGACGGTTCGGTCGACGCGGAAGCGCTTCGGGTCTCCGACTTCTGGGCGGCGCCCGCGTGGTTCGGCGAGATCAAGGCCTTCGAGAGCCTCGTCATGCACTATCCGCACCACGTGCAGCGCGGCATCCCCGCGGTCATGTGGGCCCAGCGGATCCCTGTGACCCGGCGCACCGGCCTCACCGGCATCCTGCTGCCCCGCAACGTCGCGGTGCATGTCTTCGCCCTCACCCTGCAGCGGACGGAGTCCTGACATGACCGTCGAGGCGACAGCACGCACATACACGATCACCGGTCCTGAGCCCGAGCTCTGGTATCGCGACCTCATCAGCTGCCTGCAGGCCACGTGTGGTTCGATGCTGGCTCGCGAGGGAGCCGACCCGCTGGCCGTACTCGGCGCGGGGTGGCAGTTCCTGCACCTGCCGGGTGACGTCAGGTCCGAGGAGTTCTACTACCCCTGTGTCGAAGGGCAGTTGGGCCGCGCCCTTGCCCCGCACCACGACCTGAGTGCCCGCTGGTGGCAGCCCGCCGACGAGGGTGACGTGTGGCGCGAGGTGCGCGAGCGGCTGGCCGACGACCGGCTCGTCATCGCCGCCGTGGACAATTTCCACCTGCCCTTCAGGCCCGCGTACGGGGATGTGCACGCCGCGCACCTCGTGGTGATCTACGGCCTGGACGAGACGCGTGGCGTGGTCCATGTCTCGGACGCGATGCCGCCCGCCTTCCGTGGCGCCGTGCCCATCGAGGAGTTCCTGCGCAGCTGGGGCTCGGCCAATCCGACCGACGCGCAGGATGCCTTCTTCAGTGACTCGGAGATCGGCCGGCGCTGCCTCGATGTCAGCCTCGGCGCACAACCGGCCTCCCTGACACCGGAGTTGCTGGGCGGCTATCTGCGCACCGACATCGAGGGCTTCACCACGGAGACCTCCGCCCGTACCGGGCTCGCCGGCTACGACGCGTTCGTCGGGGAACTGATGGAGCGGTGCCGGGCGGGAGACACGGGCGTGCTGCGCGATCTGTACCCGTTCGGCTGGGCCATGCAGGCGCAGGCCTCGCTCCACGGCGAACTGCTGCGCCGCTGCGGCCGCGACTGGGACGACGCGGTGCTCGCCGGGGCGGGCCGCGCGGTCGAGACCGTCGCCCACGCGTGGACCGGGCTGCGGTTCACCGGCGCGCACGGCCACGGCGACCCGCGTGCGGTCGCGCCCGACATCGAGCACCATGCCACGCTGCTGCGCGCCGCCTACGCGCGCGCGGTCGACGCTGTCGTCGCGGCGGCGGCGCGGCTGTGAACGTACCTGGACCGACCTCCGTGACCGAGCGGACTGGAGAGTGATGAGCAAGCTGGCAGCGTTCGGCGGTACGGCGACCGTGCCGAGGGACTGGCGCCATGTGCAGTGGCCGCTGATCGAGGACGAGGACCGCAAGGCCGTCCTCGACGCACTCGACGGCCCGCGCCTGGTGTCCGACACCGATGGTGTGAACGCGGTGTCCCGACTCGAGGAGGACTGGGCCCGCCGCTTCGGCCACGAGGCCTGCGTCGCGGTGTCCAGCGGCACGGCGGCCCTGGCCCTCGCCCTTGCCGCGCTGGGCATCGGTCCCGGTGACGAGGTGATCGTGCCCGCGTTCAGCTTCATCGCCACCGGGCTCGCCCCCGTGCACCAGATGGCGGTACCGGTCTTCGCCGACATAGACCCGGTCACCTTCAACATCGACCCGGATGATGTCGAGCGCCGGATCACCCCCCGGACCAAGGCGATCATCCCCGTTCATCTGCACGGCGCGCCCGCCGACATGGACCGGCTCACCGCGATCGCCCGCAGGTACGACCTCGCGATCGTCGAGGATGCCGCCCAGGCTCCCGGCGCGACCCACCGCGGACGCCCGGTCGGCGCGATCGGTGAGGCGGGCGCCTTCAGCCTTCAGGTCAGCAAGAACATCCCGACCTGCGGCGAGGGCGGCCTGTTGGTCACCCGGGACGCCGAACTGGCCGCCAGGATGCGCCGCGGACGGCAGTTCGGCGAGGACATCGATGCCGGCCGGGACCGCGACTACATCTCGTACGGCTTGGGCTGGAACTACAAGATGAACGCCCTCCAGGCCGCGTTCACCCTCGCGCAACTCGACCGGTTCGACGCCTACGAGCGGGCCCGGCAGGAGAACGTCACCGGCTTCCTCGCACGCCTGGCCGAGTTGCCGGGCCTGACGGTGCCGACCGCGCTGCCGGGCACCACCCACGCCTGGCACATCCTGCGCTTCCGCTTCGACCCCGCCGCGTTCGGCCTCGACGGTGTGCGGCCCGAGGCGCTGCGCTCGGCCCTGCGGCGGCTGCTGCGCGCCGAGGGGGTGCCGATGTCGCAGTACCAGCTGATTCCGCTGCCCGACCAGAAGGTCTTCTCGGACCGCGTCGGCTTCGGTTCCGGCTACCCGTGGTCCGTGACCGGCGCGCCCGGCACGACCGCGGGTGAGGACTACCCGGTGACCCGGGCGGTCATCGCCGACTCGCTCACGGTGCAGAAGCGCCATCTGCACCCGGGCGCCGGCGAACTGCTCGACCTGTACGCCGACGCCTTCGAGAAGGTGTGGGCGAACAGGGACATGGTGGCCACGCTCGCGAAGGCGGCCTCATGACCGTCCTCCGGGCACAGGAGCGGGACACCCTGGACGCGGTCGCCGCACGCATCCGGGCCCACGTCGTCGACATGTGCGCAGGGCCCGAGGGCGGCCACCTCGGCGGCGCGTTCTCCAGCGCCGACATCCTCGCCGCCCTGTACTTCTCGGTGCTGAACGTGGACCCGCGGCGGCCGGACGACCCGGGCCGCGACCGCTTCCTGCTCAGCAAGGGCCATGCCGCCGTCGGTCTCTACGCGACGCTGGCCGAGAGGGGCTTCTTCCCGGTCGGGGAACTCGCCGGATACGGCCGCCCCGGCAGCAGGCTGATGGGCCATCCGGTCCGCGCGGTGCCCGGTGTGGAGATGCCGACCGGTTCGCTCGGTCACGGACTCGCGCTGGGCTGCGGGTTCGCGCTGGCCGCCCGGTACGCCGACCGGGACGCGCGCACCTTTGTCCTGCTCGGCGACGGCGAGCTCCAGGAGGGCTCGGTGTGGGAGGCGGCCATCGCGGCCGCGTCGCTGCGCCTCGACCGGCTGGTGGCGGTGGTGGACCGCAACGGCCTTCAGCTGACCGGCGCCACCGAGGGCATCGCGCCGATGGAACCGCTGGCCGACCGCTGGCGGAGTTTCGGCTGGGCGGTCCGCGACGTGGACGGCCATGACCCGGGCGGACTTGCGGACCATCTCGACGCCGCGCCGTGGGAACCGGGCAAACCGAGCGTGCTGATCGCTCGCACGGTCAAGGGCCAGGGCCTGCCGTTCCTCGCCGGCCGCAGCGCCAGTCACTACGTGAGCCTGTCACCGCGCAATCACGCCCGGGCGGTCCGCGCACTGCACGCCATGGAGGCCACCGGATGAGCCGCGCGACCCGAGAGGCGTACCGGGACCGTCTGCTTCCCCTGCTGCACCGATATCCCGAACTGATGTGCCTGGACTCCGACACCGGGCTGTTCAACGCCGACTACGCGGTGGCGGCCGGCGACCAGTACCTCAACCTCGGCATCGCCGAGCACAATCTGATGGGCATGGCTGCCGGAATGGCCGCGAGCGGGCGGATCCCGTTCGTCAACACGATGGCCGCCTTCGCCACGTCCCGGGCACTGGAAGCGGTCAAGATCGACATCGCCTACAACGGGCTGCCCGTCCGCATCATGGCCACGCACGGCGGTCTCGCCGCGGGCCACCTCGGACCGACGCACCAGGCATTGGAAGACCTCGCCGTGATGCGGGTACTGCCCGGAATGACCGTGGTGGTGCCTGCCGACGCCGCCGCCACCGAGGCGTTCGTCGAGCAGAGCCCGAACGTGGCCGGACCGCTCTACGTCCGGCTCGGTCGCAAACCGACCCCGGCACTGCCGGTGACGGCCCCGCCACCCGTCATCGGGCAGGCGCAGACCCTTCGGCAGGGCGGCGACCTGGTGCTCGCCGCCTGCGGTCCCTACCCGGTGCTCGCCTGCCTCGCGGCGGCGGAGGTCCTCGCCGGACAGGGCATCGGGGCCACCGTGCTGAACATGCACACCCTGTGCCCGTTCGATACGGAGGCCCTGGTGGCCGCGGCCCGGCCCGCCTCGCTCGTGGTGACGCTGGAAGAGCACTGGCGCAGCGGCGGCCTCGGTGGCGCGGTGGCCGAGACACTGGCGGAGGAGGCACCCACCCGGGTGCTGAGGCTCGGCATGCCCGACAAGTTCGTCGACGAGGTGGGCAACCAGGAACACCTCGTCGCACATTACGACCTCACCGCGGAGCGGGTCGTGAGGGCGGTCCGTACGGCCCTCGACACGACGGCCCGCTCCGGGAGGACCGATCGGAAGGAATACGTCCCATGACCATGACCACGACCGAGACCGTGGCCTCCGGGCAGGCCTGCCCGGAGTGCGAGGAGCAGGTGCAGATCAGCGATTCGGTACGGCTCAACGAGATCCTGGAGTGCGGGGGCTGCCGCAGCGAACTGGAGATCGTGGCGCTGAACCCCACGATGCTCGCTCTCGCGCCGGAGGTCGAAGAGGACTGGGGCGAATAGTCGGTTCCGAGTCGACGTCGAAACCGGGCTCCGCACTCGGCTTCCACACGGTCGACGACGCGGCAGGACCCGGTCCTCCAGCGGCAGGCCTTCGGAGCCGGCCCCGAGGACCGGGTCCGCCTCCCCGGAGCCGGCACGTCCCTCGGGCACCGCATACGGGATCACCGGACACCCACGGGAGAGAACGGCTGTCGACATTTGTGGAAGCATGCCCATCACGGGCACAACAACAGCACTCCGCATGGGCACCGAAGCGGGCGATATGAGCGAGGTGCACATATGGGTGCTGCGGATTCCGGCCGGCGTCACGGAGTCCTCGCTCAACCCGTCCGTTCTGGACGAGCGGGAACGCCGTCGCATGGCGGCCTTCATCCACGGCCGTGACCGTACGCTCTACGGGTTTGCCCACGTGGCGCTCCGTACGGCCCTGTCCGGCCTGACCGGCGTGGCACCCGATGCGCTTCGCTTCACCCGCGCCCCCTGTCCATGCTGTCGGGAGCCGCACGGGCGGCCCGTACTGACCTCGGCCTCCACGGAATTCTCCCTCTCCCACAGCCAGGATCTGGTACTGATCGGAGTCGCACCCGTCGCGATCGGCATCGACGCGGAACCCATGCCGGAGCCCGAGGTCGCGGAGCAGCTGGCGCCACTGCTGCACCCGTCGGAATGCGCGGACGTCGAGGCCGCGGCTCCGGAAGACCGGTCGGCGGTCTTCGCCCGCCTGTGGGCCCGCAAGGAGGCCTATCTCAAGGGCCTGGGCACCGGCCTCGGCCGCGGCCTCGCGGCGGACGACGTACGCGGCGACCTTCCGGGGTGGCGCCTCACCGACCTGCCCCTGGCAACCGGTTACGCCGCTGCCGTCGCGGTGAATTCCCCGAATTCCCGCACGCTCCGCATTCACCGTGCCCTTCCGACGTACTCGGACACGGGAGCTACGGACAGCTGATCCGCGGTGTTGTCGCCGGGCGGCGAGGGGGCGGCGAGTTCGGACACGCGAACGGCCACCGCGGGACACAATTCGCACACCGGACCGACGGTGAGTGGTCGTCACCCCGCGCCCCGGCATCCGGCCGACTGTTTATGCTCACACCCATGGCACTCGAATGGGAACAGATCACCGTCGACTCCTTTGACCCCATCTCCCTCGGGCAGTGGTGGGCCGCGGCTCTCGGCTGGGTCGTGGTCGACGAAACCGAGGAGATCATCGAGATCCGGCCCGAGCCGGACCGGATGCCGGGGCTGCTCTTCGTCCCCGTACCCGAGGGCAAGGTGGCGAAGAACCGGCTCCATCCCGACTTCCGTCCCGATGACCACGAGGCCGAGGTCGACCGGCTGGTCTCCCTCGGTGCCCGGCGCGCCGGCCCCGTGCAGGAAGGACAGCACTGGGTGACCCTCTTCGATCCGGAGGGCAACGAATTCTGCGTCCTGTCCGAGCCGAGGAGCTGAGCCCGACCGGTCACCCGGTCGAGCGAAGATGCCTGACGGTTTCGCCCACGCGCGGCCCGGGGGCGTGGACCGTATCCGCCGCACCGGGGCGCGGCAGTCGTGACCGCCGAGGGTCTTTCCGGGGGTCCGGTCCGCGCCCGGCGGCGCCCTCGGCCCCTGACCGGCTCGGCCCCTGACCGGCTCGGCCCCTGACCGGCTCGGCCCCTGACCGGCAGGCCGTGGCGGCGCGGCACCCGGCGCTCCAGCGGGCTGAGGATCAGGCGGTCGATGGCGATGCCGACGATCAGGATGAGGATGATCGCGAGGAAGATGCCCGGCATGTCCGCGTTCTTCCCCGCGGTGAGCCACGGGAACAGCGTGTGCTCCCGGAACATCGGCGCGGGCCGGCCGCCCGGCGTCTCGATGGTCCCCGCGGTCGGCCGGTCGAGGCCCGCCGCCGGGTGGAAAGGCCGCCCGCACGTCGATGACCCTCAGAAGTCCCAACCCTCCCCGCCCGCCGTGAACGCGTCCTCGGCGGCGACGAAGGAGTCGCCCGCCATGCAGGCCGCGAGCGTGGTGCCGTCCGCCGGGTCGATCAGGAGGAAGGAACCGGTGCGGCGCGAGTCGGCGTAGGGGTCGAGCGCGAGCGGCTCGGCGGTGCGCACCTTGATCCGGCCGATGTCGTTGGCGACCAGCTGCCCGGGGTCCGGGTGGTGGGAGAGGTCGTCCAGGGTGAGCCGGGACGGGATCTCCTGGACGATCGCCTTGACGGTGCGGGTGGTGTGCTTGAGCAGCACCCGCTGACCGATCGTCAGGGGTCGGTCGGCGACGTGGCAGACGGTCGCCTCGACGTCCTGCGTGGTGGCGGGCGCGTCACCGGTCGGCACGATCAGATCGCCGCGCGAGACGTCGATGTCGTCCTCCAGGAGGAGGGTGACCGACTGCGGCGTCCAGGCCATCTCCACGGACCGGCCGAGCAGGTCGATCCCGGAGACCTTGGACGTACGGCCCGAGGGCAGTACGGTCACCGGCTCGCCGACCCGGAGGGTACCGGCCGCGATCTGGCCGGCGTAGCCCCGGTAGTCGGGGCGCTCGGCGGTCTGCGGGCGGATCACGTACTGCACGGGAAGGCGCGCGTGGTGGGAGGTCACGTCCTGGCTGACCGGGACCGTCTCCAGGTGCTCCAGAACGGTTGGACCGCCGTACCAGTCCATATGGGCGGACGGCTCCACCACGTTGTCGCCGGCCAGGGCCGAGATCGGGATCGCGGTGATCTCGGGCACGCCCAGCTCGCTCGCGTACGCCGTGAATTCCTCGATGATCGCGGCGAAGACCGTCTCCCGGTAGGCCACCAGGTCCATCTTGTTGACGGCGAGCACCACGTGCGGGACACGGAGCAGGGCGGCGACCGCCGCGTGCCTGCGGGTCTGCTCGATGACGCCGTTGCGGGCGTCGACCAGGACCATGGCGAGGTCGGCGGTGGAGGCGCCGGTCACCATGTTGCGGGTGTACTGCACGTGTCCGGGGGTGTCGGCCAGGATGAACCGGCGCCGGGCGGTGGCGAAGTAGCGGTGGGCCACGTCGATGGTGATGCCCTGCTCGCGCTCGGCCCGCAGGCCGTCGGTGAGCAGCGCCAGGTCGGGCCCGTCCCGGCCCCGCCTGCGCGAAGCCTCCTCGATGGCCGACGCCTGGTCGGCAAGAACGGACTTGGTGTCGTACAGCAGCCGTCCGACCAAGGTGGACTTGCCGTCGTCGACCGAGCCGCAGGTGGCCAGCCGCAGCAGGCCGCCCGGAAGCCGGTCGGGCGCATCACTCGGAACGACCTTGTCCGTGACGCCCGTTGTCATATCTAGAAGTACCCTTCTCGCTTGCGGTCCTCCATGGCGGCCTCGGACAGCCGGTCGTCGGCCCTGCTCGCACCGCGCTCGGTGACCCGGCTCGCCGCGAGCTCCGTGATCACGGCGCCCACCGTCGAGGCCGAGGAGTCGATCGCGCCGGTGCAGGACATGTCGCCGACCGTCCGGTAGCGGACCCGGCGCTCGCACAGGGACTCACCGTCCCGGGGGCCGCCCCACGCACCGGACGCCAACCACATGCCGTCGCGCCGGAACACCTGGCGCCGGTGCGCGAAGTAGATCTCCGGCAATTCGATTTCTTCCCGCTCGATGTACTGCCAGACGTCCAGCTCGGTCCAGTTGGACAGGGGGAAGACCCGGACGTGCTCGCCCGGCTGGTGGTGGCCGTTGTACAGCTGCCACAGCTCGGGCCGCTGCCGGCGCGGGTCCCAGCCGCCGAACCCGTCCCGCAGGCTGAACACCCGCTCCTTGGCACGCGCCTTCTCCTCGTCCCGCCTTCCGCCGCCGAACACCGCGCCGAAGCGGCCGGCACGGACCGCGTCGAGCAGTGGAACGGTCTGCAGTGGATTGCGGGTGCCGTCGGGGCGCTCGCGGAGCCTTCCGTCGTCGATGTACGCCTGCACGGACGCCACATCGAGGTGGAGGCCGTACCGCTCGACGACGTGGTCGCGGTAGGCGATCACCTCGGGGAAGTTGTGGCCGGTGTCCACGTGCAGCAGCGAGAACGGCAGCGGCGCGGGGGCGAACGCCTTGAGCGCCACGTGCAGCATGACGATCGAGTCCTTGCCGCCGGAGAACAGCAGCGTCGACCGGTCGAACTCCCCCGCCACCTCGCGGAAGATATGGGCCGCCTCGGCTTCCAGCGCTTCGAGGTGAGTCATCGGGGGCGGCACCGGAGTGTGCCGCGGGCCGGTGGGCACGGCCGGGGTCACCACGGTCATGACAGACCTCGCTCGGTGAGCACCGCGTGCACCTGCCGGACCGACTCCTCGACGGTCCGGTCCTGCGTGTGGATACGGAGGTCGGGGGCGACCGGCGCCTCGTAGGGGTCGTCCGCGCCGGTGAGGCCGCTGATCTCGCCCGCGGCCTGCCGGGCGTAGAGGCTCTTTACGTCCCGGTCCGCGCAGATCTCCACCGGAGTCGCCACGTGCACCTCCACATAGGGGACGCCCTGTGCGGCGTGCTGGTCCCGCACGGCCTCCCGCGACATCGCGTAGGGAGCGATGACCGGCACCAACACGGTGACACCGTGCGCGGCGAGCAGCCCGGACACGTAGCCGATCCGGCGGACGTTGGTGTCCCGGTCCTCCTTCGAGAAGCCCAGTTCCGCCGAGAGCGCCGCACGGATCTCGTCACCGTCGAGCACCTGCACCCGGTGCCCCCCGGCCCGCAGCCGCTCGGCGAGGCCCACCGCGATCGTGGTCTTGCCCGCACTCGGCAGCCCGGTCAGCCAGACCGTGCCGCCCTGCCACACGGCTGGTTTGTCCTTCGGTTCGGTCATGCGCGGATCTCCGTTTCGCGTGTGCCGGGGACCGGCTCCTCGGCGGGGGCGATACGCACGGTGGTGCCGGCTCCTGCGAGTGCCCGGCTGACGGGGGCGGGGGAGCGTCCGTCAGCGATGCGCACGGTGCCGACTCCGCCGGTGAGTGCTTCACGTGCGGCGATGAGCTTGAGCGCCATGCCGCCGGTGGCGGAGCGGTCGGGCGGACCGGTCGGGGATATGCGATGGGTGCTCTGCACGCTGGTGGGGTCGTCGGGGTCGGCGAGTACGCCGGGTGCCCCGGTGAGCAGCAGCAGCCGGTCGGCGCCGAGTGCGACGGCGAGCGCCGCCGCGGCGCGGTCGGCGTCGACGTTGACCGGGTGGTCGTGCTCGTCGATGGCGGGTGGCGAGACGACCGGGACGTAGCCGAGACGCAGCAGCGCTTGGGGCAGTTCGGTGCGGACCGTGGTGATCCGGCCGCTGTGGTTGTCACGGATCAGCACGGTACGGCCGTCGACGACGGAGCGGATGACGGACTTGCGGCGGGCGCGGAGCATGCCGCCGTCCATGCCGGTGAGTCCGACCGCGGGCACCTCGTGGCGGGCGAGTTCCGCGACCAGTGCGGGTTTGACCGCGCCGGCCAGCGCGAGGACGACCACGTCGAGCGTGGCCGGGTCGGTGTAGCGCGTGGAGACGTTGTCCGGGGCGACGAGGGTCCGCTGCGGGACGCCGAGTTCCCCGGCGAGCCGCTTGATCTCTCCGGAGCCTCCGTGGACCAGGACGATGGAGTGCCCCTCGCGGACGAGTCGGGCGATGTCCGCACAGACGCCCGCGGCGTCGACGGCCGGATTGCCGCCGCATTTGACGACGGTGAGTGGTGTAGTGGTCACGGTCTCTCCGGTGGGCGAGGGCTAGAGGGGGTGGAGGCCCGGGAAGGTGAGGCCGAAGGTCTCGGGCCAGCCCATGCGGATGTTGAGACACTGGACGGCGTTGCCCGCACCGCCCTTGACCAGGTTGTCGAGGGCGCCGATGGTGGTCAGGCGTCCGGTGTCCTCGTCGAGGGCGTAACCGACGTCGCAGTAGTTGGATCCCAGAAGGATCTTCGGGTCGGGGTAGCGGAAGATGCCGCGCTGGTGGGCGACGACACGTACGAAGGGTTCCCGGGCGTACTGCTCGCGGAAGGCCCGCCGGAGATCGGATTTGCCGACGCCGGGGCGCAAGGTGGTGTGAGCGATCGTCTGGACCCCGCGGACGGCCTCGACACCGGTGGCCGTCATCGCCGCGGGAATTCCCAGGTGTTGGGAGATCTCGGCCTCGTGGCGGTGGCCGGTGGGGGCGAACACGCGCATCGCGCCGCTGCGTTCGGCGTGCAGGTTCGCCGGACCGGCGGTGGAACCGGAGCCGCTTGAGCCGGTGCGGGCGTCGAGCTGGACGCCCGCCTCCGTGTCGATCAGTTCGTGCGCGACGAGCGGGTGGAGGGCGAGGACGCCGGCCGTGGCCATGCAGCCGGGCACGCTGATCAGGTCCGTGCCGCGCAGCCGCTCGCGGTGCAGTTCGGGCAGGCCGGGCACAAAGGCGTCCAGCAGATGCGGGGCCCGGTGTTCACTGCCGTAGTAGCGCTCGAAGACCTTCGTGTCGTTGAGGCGGAAGTCACCGGTCAGGTCGATGACGAGTTTGGCCCGCTGGGTCCAGTACTCGATCTGGGTCATCACAGCCCGGTGCGGCAGGGCCAGGAAGACCGCATCGCACTCGGCGACCTCGTCGGCGGAGCAGAACAGCATATCGGTGGAGGCCCGCAGATTCGGGTGCACCCCATCGACCCGCTTGCCGGGGAAACGCGAGGAGACCGCGCCCACCACCTCGACCTCGGGATGACCGATCAGTAGCCGCAACAATTCCCCGCCGATATAGCCGGCCGCGCCGGCCACCACCACCCGCATCACGCCTCCACCACGATCACCACAGGACCTCCGTAGAGAAAGTGCTCGACCAACCGGACGGCACATCCAAGCCATCACATGGAAATGCAACCTACGAACCCATCCGCATTCCACGCGTCCGCGACAGGCTCATCCACCACGACGATCCGGCTTACGCGAGGGTGGACCGGGTACGCGCAACGATTACTCCCGGGCGGCCCCGCGTTCACGAACCGCGGTGAGGCCGCCTCCAGGGCTCACCCCTGCGCGACGGATTCGTCCCGCGTAGTCGTCTCGCTTATTCGGTCCGGCCTCCGCGCGTGTCAGTATTGTTTTTCGCGCGTCATCAGAATTTCCTTTCCGAAAGCCTCCGGAGGCCCGTGACATGAAATCCGTGCTCGTCCTCTCCTGGATAGCCATCGGCAACGTGCCTGCCGCGGTCGCGGAGCTGCGGGCTCGCGATCTGCGACCGGTGCTGGTCTCCGGCCTGCCGGACGATCCCCATGCCGGCCTCTGCGACGACCACATCGTGTTCGACTGGGACAGCGAGGAGCTGTCGGCCCTCACGGCCCGGATCGGCGAGCGGGGCATCGAGCCGATCGCCGTCGTCAACATGGTCGAGAAGCTCATCGAGTGGAGCATCGCGCTCACCACGCATTACGGCCTTCCCGGTGGCGGTGCCGGCCGTGCCGTGCTGGCGAGCAAGACCCTGGTCAGGGAGCACATGCGTGCCCTGGGCCTGTCCGACATCAAGTTCTCCGGCGACCCGAGGTCGGTGGACTTCTTCCCCGCCATCGTCAAGCCCGCGCGGGAGTCGGCGGCCTCGTACATGGTCCAGCGGGTGGACGACCGGGACGAGCTGCTGGCCTACCTGAAGCACCTGGAGGAGTCCGGGGCGGGCGACGTGGAGCTGATCGCCGAGGAGTTCGTGCCCGGCACCGAGTTCTCCGTGGACGGTCCCGTGCTGAACGGCCGCTTCCACCCGCTCCTCGCGATCGAGAAGGCAGACCACAACGACGCCAAGCACCATGATGCGGGGCTCTCGTTCCACCCACCCCGGCAGAGTCACGTGCGGGACGGCGTGCGCGCCCTGTGCGAGGCGATCAACACGCTGTGCGCCGACCGGGGCCTGGACCAGATCTGGCTGCACTTCGAGGGCCGGAGCTCGCGGGACGGCCGGACCGAGCTCGTTGAGATCAACCCCCGGGCCGGCGGTTTTCACACGGGGGTCCCCGCGTCCATCCAGGCCCTCTACGGCATCGACGTGATCGCGGCGGTCGTCTCCATGGCGCTGGGCGAGTACGCGCCGCAGGAGCTGGGGCCGATGCGCGAGCAGCCGATGTTCGGCAACGTGGAGCTGGAGGCCGAGGAGATCGGCACGGTCGAGGCCGTCACCACCGAGGCGGACCTGCTCGCCCTGCCCGGCATCATCAGCGTGCGCCTGTCCGACGGTTACCGGGTGACCCAGCTGAACAAGGAGAACTTCTTCCTCTCGCTCACCCTCACCGCGGACTCCGTGGAGGAACTGCGGGAGCATGCGACGAAGGCGCTCGACACCTTCGAGTACCGCGTCAGGCCGTAACCGGCCCGCTCGACCGTACGGGAAGTCCGGTCCGCCACCCGCAAAGGTGGCGGACCGGACTTCATTCCGCGCCGGCCGGCTCGGCCGGTGTCCGCGGACGAAAGGTCAGCCGGCGCCGAGCAGGGTGGACGCGGTCAGGTGCTGCCGCATCAGCCCGACCACCGCGGCCTGCCGGGAGGACAGGTAGAAGTGGCCGCCGGAGAACACCTGGAGAGCGAAGGACCGCGCGGTGTGGTCCGCCCAGGCGGCGGCCTCGTCGAGGTCGACGCGGGGATCACGATCGCCGACCAGCGCCACGACAGGGCAGCGCAACGGCGGCCGCGGTCGGTAGCGGTAGGTCTCCACCGCCTCGTAGTCGCTGCGGATCGCCGGAAGGATCAGACGCAGCACGTCCGGATCGCTGAGCAGTTCGGCGTTGGTCCCGTCCAGTGCCGCGAGCTCGGCCACCAGCTGCTCGTCGGTGAAGCCGTGCACGTTGCGCGGAGGGCACCGGTGGGAGGGGGCCCGCCGCCCGGAGGCGAAGAGTGTCGCGACCGTGGTGCCCGCGTCCTCGAGGCGGCCGGCGATCTCGAAGGCCAGCATGGCGCCCATACTGTGCCCGAACAGGGCCAGCGGCCGGTCGTCCGTCCCTTCCGCCACGGCCTCGGTGATCCGGTCGGCCAGGGTGTGCAGCTCGGTGATGCCGGGCTCGTCATGGCGCTCCTGGCGGCCGGGGTACTGGACGCACACCACCTCGGCACTGCCCGAGAGCGCTTGTGAGAACGGGAAGTAGAAGCTCGCGGAGCCGCCCGCGTGGGGCAGGCACAGGAGCTGGACGGGGGCGTCGGGACAGGGATGGAAGCGGCGCAGCCACCGCTGCGTCGTGTTCGGGCTCATGGATCCCCCGGCCTTTCGATTGCGGTCCTCCTGCGCGGTCGTATGGTGGCTCGGACCAGCGGGGAGAGAAGGAATGTGTCGCGCCTGCCGAACCGGCCGTCCGCGTCGAGGCATGAGCAGTCCGCGCGGCGCGGACTGCTCCGCCGGTCGGCGTGGAGCACCCCGTTGAACGCGCCGTGCGCGGCGACGCGGTCACCGGATTTGACGCGTTCGTCGTACGGGCCTTCCGCGGCCGCGCGGAGTCGGCCTCCGCGCGGCCGGGCCCGGGCCCGGGGCCGCGGTCCGTGTCCGCATGCGTGCCCTTCCCTCAGGCGCAGTCCGCGGTCTCGCCGAGCGCGGTGTGCAGCTCGGCCAGAAGCTCCTCCGCCCGGGCGGTGGTGATCCCGTCCGCACGCCACTGCACGACGAGGTCCCAGGAGCCGTCCGGAGCCGGGATGGCCTCCAGTACCAGCTCGATGTCGGTGCTGGGCGCGCGCACCCGCACCGGCTCGACCGCCACGTGACCGCCTAGGCTGCCGTGCGGGGGCAACCCCTGAAGGACGACCCAGGCCTGGAAGAAGGGGTGACGGTCCCGGGGCGGCGCGAGGACGCGGACGACCTCGTCGAACGGGGTGTGTACGTGCTGGAGGTGCGACAGCACCCGGGCGGTCGCCCGGTCCAGGAGTTCCTCGGCGCTGCCGTCGTGCGTGGGCGAGAGCACCACGGCGAAGGGGTTGACGAAGTAGCCGACCACCGGCTCCAGGGCCGGGTCGAAGCGGCCCGCGGTCACCGAGCCCACCGCGAGCTCACCGGCGTCGAAGGTGCGGGCCAGGGCGCGAGTGGCGCCGGCGAGCAACGCCGCCAGGGCAGGGCCGCCGCGGCGGGCGGCGGCCTGCTCAAGCCGCCGCACGGTCTGCGCGTCGACCTTCAGGACCCGTTCGAGCCGGGCCGGCGAGCCGGTGTCCGCCCGCGCGGGAGCGGGCAGGAACGGTGCCGGGACCGCTGCCAGCTCCTCCTTCCAGAAGGGCAGATCGCGGCCGGCCCAGTCCGCGAGGCGGGTCGCTTCCCAGGTACTGAACTCCCCGTACGACAGCGCCGGTGCCGCCTCGTGCGTCCGGCCCTCCGACCGCGCCGCGTACGCGCGCGCCAGCTCGTCGACGAGCACCGACTCCGACCACCCGTCGAAGGCGATGTGGTGCACGTGGAGGCAGAGCAGGTGCCGGTCCTCGGCCAGGCGGCACAGCCGGACCCGCAGCGGGACCTCGTCCTCCAGCGAGAACGGCCTCGTCCACCAGTCGGCCGTTACCGCTTCGGCCACCTCCCGCATCCCCTCGGCACCGGGAGGTGTGACATGTTCCAGTACGGGGGCCGCGCCCGCGGGTGCGAGCACCTGCTGCCGGGGAGCCTCGTCGAGCCACGGGTAGATGGTGCGCAGCGCCGGATGGGCCACGACGACGTCGTTCAGGGCCGCCTGAAGCAGGTCGTGCCGAAGCGGTCCGGTGAGTGCGTAGGCCAGCACGATCATGTTGTCCGCGGATCCCGGGGCGCTCATCTCCGCAAGCCAGAAGCGCTGTTGGGCGCGGGAGAGCGGGGCTGGGGC
>NZ_VKHT01000190.1 GCF_014141535.1 Streptomyces alkaliphilus
GGGGGCGGAGGCGGTGGTCCGGCGGGTGACGGGCCGTGGCGCACGGCCACCCGGGACCGCGGGCGCGTAACCCTTGCGCTCCTTCTCGGCGATCTTGCGGGCGGCGGCGGCACGGGCCTTCTCCGGTGAGGCGAAGGTGCTGGTCCGGTGTTGCCCGTCGGAGCCGATCCGGCCGTAGCGCACGGAGACCTCGGGGCCCGTGACGACCACTTCGTAGAACTTGTGGGCCCCTTCACCGTCCTCGGACAGTTCGAGGTAGGTGGTGACGGACGTACCCGACGCGGACATGGTGGTGCTCCCTCCCCGAACCGGCCGGGCGGCCGGTTACCGATGATCGAAAGGTAGGGCGGGGCACTGACATCGACCGCTCCTCCGCCTCCCGCTCCGCCCGCCGGGGGAGCCGGGCCCCTCCCCTCCGGAAGTGGCGGATTTTCGTCCGGCACATGCCGATGGCGCGTTCGGAATCGGTCTCCACTCCACCCGCGACCCTCATGGCTGCACACACAAATTCCCCACCTAGTGCACGATTTGACCGTTATGGTAATGCTGTGTCCGGGTGAATGTAACGTTTTTATCGCTCCTCTGTGAATGACCGATGTGTTCGCGCCATTCCGGACCTAGCATCGGTTCGGCCGAAAGTCGTCGCTTCCGCCCCGGTGTGAGAGCACCTCGACGAAGCCGCTCCGTGCGCCGTCCCCGATTCCGGAATCCCTCCCGTGACCCTCCCCTTCCCGGGATCTGTGTGCCGCCGTCCGGTCGTCTCCGTTTCCTCTCGCCCCGTCGCCACGCGCCGACGGATCGGCCGCACCGCACCGCTCGTGCGAGGTCGATACATCGCTCATCCAGCTCATCCACATGACAAGGGGGGCCCGTGGTGCACACCGCCGCAGGGGTTCCGGTAGACGGATTCACCTACGGGTTCATCACACCCGTGCTCGGTTTTCTCATGGCCATGCTGGGGAGCACGCTCGGCCTGCGTTGCACGGTTCGGGGGCTGACCACCGTCGGGCGTCGTCGGCTCGGCTGGCTCGCCCTCGGAGCGGTCGCCATCGGCACCGGCATCTTCACCATGCACTTCATCGGCATGATGGGCTTCACCAGCCCCGCCCTACCGATCACCTATGACGCCACCATCAGTTACGCCAGTCTGGCGGTGGCCATCCTCGTGGTCGGCCTCGGTGTCCTCCTGGTGGGTCTCCACCCCACATCCGTCCCGGCGCTGCTCCTCGCCGGCGTGATCACGGGGCTGGGCGTCGCCGGCATGCACTACCTCGGCATGGCCGGGATGCGGATGGACGGTGGTCTCGCGTACGACCCCCTGATCGTCGTGCTGTCCGTCGTCGTCGCGGTGGTGGCCGCCACCGCCGCCCTGTGGTTCGCGATCGCGGCCCGTTCCCTGGGAGCCGCCCTGGGCGCCGGCGCCGTCATGGCCGTCGCGGTGAACGGCATGCACTACCTCGGCATGCAGGCGTTGACCCTGCACGCCCACACCGAGACGGTCGGGCTGGGGGGCCGCGCCCCCCTGGAGACGCTGATGCCCATCCTGCTCGGTCCCATCGTGCTCCTGCTCGTCGTCGGACTCGTCGTCGGCCTGGACCCGATGACCGCCGACGAACTCAACACGCGGGCGCGACGCACGGGGACCCCCGGTCGTCCCGTCGCCCGGCTGACCGAGCCACAGCGGGGCTGACGGTCGGTAACCTCGGGATATGACGGATGCCCTGAGCCCCATGCCCGAGGACTGGGAACGAGCCCTGGCCGTCGTGGCCCACCCGGACGACCTCGAATACGGAGCCGCCGCGGCCATCGCCGAATGGACCACCGCGGGCAAGGACGTGCGCTACCTTCTGGCCACCCGGGGGGAGGCGGGGATCGACTCCCTCCCCCCGCAGGAGTGCGCCGCGGTCCGCACCGGCGAGCAGATGGCGAGCGCGGCCCGGGTGGGGGTCACGGAGGTGGAGTTCCTCTCCCACCGGGACGGCGTGGTGGAGAACGGTCCGCAGTTGCGTCGTGACATCGCCGCGGCGATCCGCCGCCATCGCCCGGACCTCCTGATCACCCTGAACCACCACCCCGTGTGGGGCGTGGGACGCATGCTCAACACCCCGGACCACCGGGCGGTGGGAGGGGCCGTTCTGGACGCCTCGGGAGACGCCGGGAACCGGTGGATCTTCCCCGAGCAACTCGCCGGCGGCCTCCTGGAACCCTGGGGCGGTGTCCGGTGGATCGCCGTGGCCGCCTCGCCCTTCGCCGATCGGGCGAAGCAGGTGGGGGAGGAGGCGCTGGAGCGCGCGGTGGCCTCTCTGCGGGAACACCACGCCTACCTGGTGGGCCTGGGCGTCGAGCCCGAGCCGTACGCCCGCGAGCTGATCACCGGCGAGGCCGACGCCGCGGCCGAACGATTCGGAGGGCGGCGCTGCGTGCCCTTCGAACTCTTCCCGCGCTGACCCCGGCCCCGCCCCCGATCGCCTCCGTGCCGGCCGGGCGGACACGTACCTCTTCCCGGAACCGGCCCGGCCGGTCGGGGGCGACCGGACGTACCCGTTCAGTCGGTGCGGCGCAGCGCCGACCGCAGGGCGAGGAGAGCGACCGGCAGCAGGAGTGCGGCGGCCACGGCGTTGAGCGTCCCGTAGCCGGCGGAGGAGACGATCGGCCCGGCCACGGCACCGCCGAGGGCGGCGCATCCGTTCATCGTCAGATCGGACAGCCCCTGCGCGGCGGGTCGCGCTTCGGCCGCCACCGCCTCGGTCACCAGGGTCGAGCCCGCCACCAGACCGGCGGACCATCCCAACCCCAGCAGGAAGAGGGCGAGCGCCGACTGGGAGTGCCGTCCGTCGGCGGTGCCGGCCAGGGCCGCCGCCACGGCGACCGTTCCCAACGCGCCCAGCAGCAGGGGAAGGCCACCCAGCCGGTCGGCCAGGCGCCCCATCACGGGGGAGAAGGCGTACATCCCGGCGATGTGGCCGCTGATGACCAGGCCGATCAGTTCGATTCCCGCACCGTGGTGGGCCAGGTCCACGGGGGTCATCACCATGATGGCGATCATCACGGTGTGCACGACGGCGACCCCGGCCAGGGCCGCGCGGGCGGTGGGTGATGAGGCCACCGCCTCCCACCCGCGACGCAGCGCCCGCTGCCCGCGGGGGGCGCTGCCGGTGGGACCGGCCCCACCGGCCGCCGGGGCCGACTTCCCCCGCGCGGGGGCGTCGAACGATTCCGTTCCGGTTCCCCCGGTCCCCTTCGACTCGAGGGCACGGGCGGTGAGCAGCGGGTCGGGGCGCAGCAGGAGGTGGGTCGTCACGGCGGCCAACAGGAAGATGCCGCTCGCCCACACGAAGGGGCCCGCGGTCTCCGGTATCCGCCCGTCGACGGCGCCGATCGAGCGGCCTGCGGGGCCTGCCAGATTGGGCCCCAGGACGGCTCCCAGTGTCCCCGCCCACATCACGGTCGCGATGGCCCGTCCCCGTCGGGCGGCGGGGGCGAGATCGGCGGCGGCGAAGCGGGCCTGGAGGTTGGCGGAGGAGCCCGCGCCGAACAGCAGCATGCCCCCGAGCAGGGGGAGGAACCAGCCCCGGGAGGCGGAGACCACCACGACCAGGCCCCCGAGAGCACCGATCAGATAGCCACAGGCGAGGCCGGGACGACGGCCGTGCCGCGTCATGAGGGCCGCCAGGGGCAGCGAGAGCACGGCGGTGCCGGTGACCGACGCGGTCACCGCCAGGCCCGCGGCGCCTGCGGATCCGCTCACCTCGGTCGCCAGCAGAGCGGCCAGCGCGATCCCGATGGCGACCCCGAAGCCTCCGAGGATCTGTCCGACCACCAGGACGGCGGTGGTGCGACGGCGCAGGGCGGCCATCGGGTCATCGGGCGGGACCCGGGTCAAAGGCGCGGACCGGGGGAGGGACACGGGCTTCTTGGTGGGTCCCGGACGGGGGGAGGCGGTGCCGGCGGGCTCCCCGGCGGTGGTCTCGGAGGGGCGTTCGGCGGAATTCGTCACGGCGGGAGTCTGCCGGCCCGGGGCGTGGTACCGGGTCCTTGGTCCCGGTGGGAAGGCGAAAAGGTCCCCTCCCGGAATACCGCCGAATCGGAATCCGGTGACCTGCGCCACACCTTTTCCGATGACCCCTACATCGGATAGTAGGAAATGGGGTTTTCGGGGCGGGACCTTGGTCCGTCCGATTCGGGATGTTGGTCCGCGCGGCCCGGGACCGCAGTACCCGGGGATGTCGACGGACCCCTCGCGAGCTGTGGCTTCACTCCGTGCCCCGGGTCCCCGAGCGGCCCCCCGGGTCCCCGGGAGGCTGCCCGGATCAATCGGACTTCAAGGACGATTTGCCCCCGCTTCTTCAACTATCGGGCATAGCATCTGAACCATGCGATCGTTCTTGAAATGCCGCGATTCGGTGGTTACTACTTGATTTCGTCAGCGCCGGGGATTCCCGGCGGGACCGAAACGGACTTCCCGCCTCCACGAGGAGGCGACCCGCGACCCGAGAGGTAACCACCCGCATGCCCAGCACCACCGCGAACCGCGCCCCGCGTCTCCGCACCCGCGCCGCCATGCTGGCCGCCGGAGTCGGATTCTCCGCCGTCCTCGCCAGTGGCGGCGGCGTCGCGGCAGCGGCCGACCCCACCGGTGGTGACCTGTTCGCCGCAGGCACCCCCGACACTCTCGCCCGCTACACCCTCGGCCTCGCCGAGGTCCACCAGAAGGCCGCGGAGGCCGAGGTCAAGGCCGCCGCGGAGGCGAACAGGGCTGCCGAGGCGAAGAAGGCGGCGGAGGCCAAGAAGGCCGCGGAGGCCGCGGAGGCGAAGAAGGTGGCCGAGGCGGAGGCCAAGGCCGCCGAGGCCCAGCGGGCCGCCTCCTGGGTCGCGCCCATCTCCGGCGGGTACACCATCTCCGCGGTCTACGGGAACAGCGGCGACCGCTGGGCCGCCGGTCACAGCGGTCAGGACTTCGCCGTGCCCACCGGCACCCCCGTCCGCTCCGTCCACAGCGGCACCGTGGTGAAGGCCGGCGGCAATGGCGCGGGCGACGGCCCCGCCTACGGCAACGCCATCGTGATCAAGCACGACGACGGCAGCTACGCCCAGTACGCCCACCTGTCGCAGGTCCAGGTCTCGCCCGGCCAGCGGGTGGAGACCGGCGCGCAGATCGCCCTGTCCGGCAACACCGGCAACAGCACCGGCCCCCACCTGCACTTCGAGATCCGCACCACCCCGAACTACGGTTCCTCGGTCGACCCCGCCTCCTACCTGCGGGGCAAGGGCGTCGACCTCTGAGGAAAACCGGGGAGGGGCCGGGGGAACCCGTGACGGGGTGTCGCGGGTTCCCCACCGCTCCCTCCGGACGGCTCCCGTCGGCGACACGCGCTCTCTCCGCGCGCCCCCGCCCGCGTGCCCGGCACCACGCGGCCGCGCCCCCGGTCACCGGGGGCGCGGCGGCGCTTCGGCGTTTCGGCGCGGGCCGGGTCACCGCCCGGTCGGGGAACCCTCCGTTCCGGGGACCCGTGACCGGAACAGGGGGTCGGCCCCGGACGATCCGTTCTCCTCCGGGGATTCTCCCGGTGCCGGGGCACCCCGACCGGCCCCGCGCAACGCCTCCCGGATCTCACCCGGACGGTTGGTGATGATGCCGTCCACCCCCATGCCGGCCAGCCGCACCGCCGTGGGGCCGTCGTCCACCGTCCAGGTGAACACCTCCATCCGGCGTCCGTGCGGTCCGCGCAGTTCCCGGACGGCGGCGACCCGCTCGGCGGTCAGGTCGGTGTGTCGGGAGTTGATCTGGTGGGTGAAGGCCGCGTAGTCGGCGAGTTCGTCCGAGTCGGGGGAGCCGAGGAACCCGGTCTTCACCTGTGGGGCCAGGCGGTGGACGGTGCGCACCGAGTCCTCGTCGAAGCTCTGCAGGATCAGCGAGTCGTACAGGCGCAGCGGCCCGAGCCATCCCTCCCGCGCCAGCTCCCGCAGGATCTCCCGTTCGATGCCCGGGTATCGGGCCGGTGCCTTGATCTCCAGCAGCAGGCGCTGTCCGTGCCGGTCCAACCGACGCAACAGTTCCCGCAGGGTCGGGACGCGCTCTTCGGCGAATTCCGGCGAGAACCAGGAACCGGCGTCCAACTGCCGCACCTCCGCCAGGTCCATGTCCCCGACCTGCCAAGGCGCCCGATCCGGAAAGCGTTCGGCGACATCGGTGGTGCGTCGCAGAGTGGTGTCGTGGAGGAGGACCAGCTCCCCGTCCCGGGTGCGCTGGACATCCACCTCCACCCAGGACACGCCCTGCTCGGCGGCAGCGTCCACCGCCGCCAGGGTGTTCTCCGGCGCGTGTCCGGAGGCACCCCGGTGGGCGACCACCACCGGGCCGTCGGCGGCCGCGGGCGGCAGGGGAAGGGCCGCGGCGGTCGACGTGCCCGGGCCCGGACCGAACCACGGGGCGACGGGGATCACCAGGGCCAACCCCAGGGCGAGCAGGCCCGCGCGCAGACCGCGTCGGGAGCGCCGTCGCGCTTCGGTCGGGGAAGTGGTCCGGTCGTGGCCGACGGGGCTGTGCGACGTCACGAGACCTCCTCGTGGGTGTGGGACGGTCATGGTG
>NZ_VKHT01000191.1 GCF_014141535.1 Streptomyces alkaliphilus
GATGCGTTGTAGGGGGCCGGAGGGCGGTGGGAACCGCGCGGCGATTTCGTCCACGGCGTCGGCCAGGGCGTCGACTGCGGCGAGGATGGCGGGCACCGGGTGCGGGAGCGTGTCATCCCTCGCGGTCTGCACGAGGCGCATGGCGTGGGCGCGCATGGTGCGACGGGCGTGATCGGTCTCGATCATCCGCGCATACGTGGACGCGTGGCGGGGCCAGGGACAAACCTGGATCAGCGTGTGCAGGTAGGAGGCCGTCAGTCCACGTGCGTGCTCGCGCGCGGCGGTGAGTACCGCGTTCAGCCAACTGGTGTCCAGCGTGTGCTGGAGCGGGTCGGGGGCTGGCCGGCCGCAGATCGCGGCGAACAGGGCGCCATGCGCGTATTCGGAAAAGGAGCTGGGTTCGATCCCGGTGACGTCGGCGAGACGCTGAGGCTCGAGAAGGAGGGCGCCGAGGAGAGCCTGCTCGGCGTAGTACGCCGGTTGCAGCGGATGGGTGTCGGAGGGGTCTTCGTGGTCGTCGTTTTCCTCGGTGGTGGGATATCGGGACATCAAGCGGCCAGGGTGAAATCGTCGAAGCTGAGGTGGGCATTCAAGTGCGGGGCGAGGAGGTGGGCGGCCAGCCGAGGTGGGACGGCGTTGCCGATCTGGGAGAACTGCTGGCTCTTGTTGCCCTGCCAGGGGTAGTCGGCGGGAAAGGTCTGCAGGAGGCCGGCCTCCCGGGCAGTGATCCGGATCGGCTCCGGCACCGTCGGCACGTCCGTGTCGTTGGCCGGAGCCGACACCGGTTCGGCGACCCAGGTGCACTCGTTCGCCCGGTGGCCGAAGAACAGCGTGCCTGCCGGCTCGGACAGCGGGCGGACGGTGGCGTGGGCCTGGTTGTTGCTGCGTAGGGACCAAGACCATCGGTGTGCTTCGGCGGTGAACGTCGGCGCGGGAGCGGTGGCGGCGCGGTTTTCGCGGGTGCCGTGCCTGGCAGCCCAACCGGCTCCTTCGCGGCGGGACTGCAGGACCACTCCGTCTGCCTGGGGCACCCAGGTGCCGCGCCCCCGGGCGTCGGACAGCGTCTTTCGCGAGCCGGAAGGGAATGATTCGGGACCGCCGCCCGGCCCGCCGCCAGCGCAGACGGTCGGGACGGGCCGGTCGGTCGCGTCCCATCCCAGGGCCTCGGCCATGCTGACCCAGCGGGCGCGGCCAGGACCGAACAGGGATTCCGGCTCCTCGACCTGGGAGTGCGTCGGCGTGGGAGGCTGTGCCGTACGGACCCGGGAGGCGAGAAGGATCGCCCGCCTTCTCGTTTGCGGAACTCCGAAGTCGGCGGCGTTGAGGATCCCGCACCAGACCGAGAAACCCCATCCGCGTAGGACGGCCGCGTACTGCTTCCAGAGCGGCAGGACGTCCGGCACCTCCTCCATAGCGACCCACTCAGGCTCGCCGACCGTGTTCAGAGCCTGGAGGTAGCGCATCGGCTCAGCCGCCAGCAGCGACCGTTCGTCACGGCACGCGGTGAGGAGGCGTTCGCGGGTGTCCCGCCCGGCGGCCAAGTCCTCGACCGCCGTATGCACCAGTGGCTGGTCCACCAGGCCGAGACGCTTGCCGGCCATCGACCACGCCTGACACGGCGGGCTCGCGATCAACCCCCGGGTGCGGCCGACCCACGGCCACGTCGGATATCTCGCCACGTCCGTCCGGATGGTGACCTGCCCGGCCGCGGCCCGGGTGGCGCAGGCCCATGCGTCCCACTCCAGCCCCACCTCCCGCCCCCCGAGGACAGACAGCGCGTGACCCCACCCACCCGGACCCGCGAACAGATCCAGGATCAGGAGGCCAGCCCGAAATCGTCCCGCTTCGGCTTGCCGGCCTCGCCCCGGCACGCCCACGGCGAACATCCGTCGAGCACCCCGTGCTCCATCTCCTCCGCCTCCGCCGCATCACCGCGCAGGGCGGCACGCTCGGCGGTGGTGACGTGGTCGATCGGCGCCCGGTCCAGCGGTACGCGCGAACGGTGGAGAAAGGCTTGACCGAGCAGCCGGTTGCCGGTGGCATTCGCACGGGCGTTGCCCTTGCGGATCGCGGCATCGAACTCCACGACGTCCCGCCACTCCTCGGGACTGGTGTCCCGGATGTGGCGCCACTGGGCGTTGCCGTGGAAGGGGCATCCCAGGCACGAGGACTTCGGGGTGTCCGCGAGACCGAGCGAGGTCAGGTGGCGAACGCAGTCGCTGCGGGACCAGCCCATCTCGATGAGCGGGTGGCGATTGCGCATGTACTTGACATCGGCATCCTTGGCGCGGTGGAACTCGTCGGTGGAGATGCCGACCCACTGCTCAACGAACACATTTTTCGGGACGCGTTGCGGGTGGGGGTAGCCGAGGAGTTCACGGACTTTCTTCTTGATCGGCTTGATTTTGTACTCCCCGGTGCACTGGCGTCTGGTCATGCCCTGCTTGCCGTCCTGGTTGAGGATGTAGAGAGGCATGGAGGCAAAGCGGTGATCCGGGTTCAGCGCGTCGGCTCTGATGTTCCCGGCGCGGACCCGCAGCACGGGAATTCCGGCAGGTTTGGCCACCTCTTCCTCCAGGCGGTCGAGGTGTCGGTAGACGGCGGCCGGTTCCCAGCCGGTATCGGCGAAGATGGCGTAATCAACCTTGGGCAGGAGGCCTTCGGCGGAAAGGGCGAGCATGGCACTGGACTGGATTCCCGCGCCGAGGGATATGGCGCGAAACCGAGGAGAGGGAGAAATGGCAATTCCTGACGGTGAGGTGGGAACGTTGAACGACCGCTTGGCTCCGTGATCGGGACCATGCGCGAGGCCCCCGCCTCATGGAGAACGTGTCCGGGGTGGGGATGACGGGGACGCGGAGCGGGCGGCGTGGCCCGGGAGGCGAGGCCGGTTGAAGACAGGGACCTTCCGGGTGCCCTCGTGCCGAGAGCACCGGGTCTTGCATCGGTGGCCGTATGTGGCATCCGGCAAGCGGCGAGGCGAAAGGAGTACCGCTACGGGGCGGTTCGACCGAGGACGTGACCGTGTGGCCGACTCCGGAGCAGTTCAGGACAGCGGTGGGGCGCGGGACCCCTCGGGGTGTGAACGGCAGGCATCCCGTTCATCGGCGCCTCACATCCGGCTTGTCCCGGGTGGCTACCGTGCCCGGCACCCTTGGCGGCTTCGCCGTGGGGCGTTGGATCTCCAGAACGAACTTTCCGGCGGCGGTGACCGTGATGCCCTGCGCACCGAGGGAGGCGCCTTGGGTGTCGACTCGAACCAGGCGGTGCTTTTCCAGCAGGGCGAAGGGAGTGGGATGGACGGTGCTGCCGTCGTCCGCCCGGATACTTCGGCTTCCCCGCAGATGCGCGTAGCGACGGGCTCCACCCCGGTTGATCTTGTCGAGTGCGGCGTACTGGGCATGGGTCAACCGCGGTAGCGGTGGCCGGTGTTCGGGGTGGTTCTTCAGGTCGCGGACGATTCCGGAAGAGGTGTACCGGCAGTGGTCGATGCACCGGCGAAGGTGGTAGGCGGCATTGGACAGGCCCTCGGCGATGAGGGGTTCGGCCTTCGAACGCCGAGCCCGGAACAGGTCGGCCTCGTAAGCGGGTGCCGGGGAACCGGCAGCGAAATCGGCGGCGTCCGGTGGGCTGTCGGCCACGGCTCTCGCCAACTGCGCGGCCGATAGTGAGGCATAGGCGACGACCTCTCCCAGTGTCTTGAGGGAGAAACGGCTGCCGGGAACGACGGTGTACCGGCTCCCATCGAGAGTGGCCAGGTGCACCAGGGCACGGCCCACCAACTGGTGAAGAGACACGATGTGGGGAGCGAGTTGCTGCAACGTCTCCCGGCCCGGGCGGGCCTTCAAATCGACGACGGCGCTGTGTACGGCGATGAAGTCTGCTTCGAGCCGGTGCAGATGGTCGATCTGTGAGAACAGGTCAATCGGACGGGTGGAGATGGCGCGGCTCCCGGAGAGAGGATCAGCGGACGTGTCGTCTCGGCGCCGGTGCCGGCGGGGGCACCGTGACCCCCGCCTGCCCCGGGGCCGGAGGGATGGCATCGGGGGCGGGGTAGCCGAGCGTGACCTCGGCGCGAAGACCGAGGGACCACAGGTGGGTCCCGGCACGGGTGAGGGCGGTGACGCTTTCCCGCTCGCCCGGCTCACCGGACAGGACATGGCCGGTGGAGGTCCGGGCGAAGCCGTGCTGCTCCACCACCTCCCGCGCGGCCTCGGAACGGACCGTGGCGACCACTTGCCCAACCGACAGGTCGAAGTGGGCTGCCATTGGTGGAAGCGGGTCGCTGCTCCAGTGGGTGGTGGAGCTGAGGTCGACGAGATCCAGGGTGTGAGCGAACAGGTCGCTCATCGCGGTGCCGAGGCGGTCGTGCACCTCTTGCGCCGGTACGTCGGGTGGCAGCCGGTACAGCGGGCGGCCCCGATGGCGACGGGCGGTGAAGCCGTTGCGGGTCACGAGGTCGGGGCCGGGCGCAGGCGTCGGTTGAGGACGACGAAGGTGTGCCGGCCGTCGGTCGAGCCGACGACCACGGCGTGATGGTCGATGAAGGTGATGAGCGACTCCTTCCGAAGGACGAAGAGGGGTGAGTTCCACCGCCGGGTGGGAAGCGGCGAACGGGCTCGAGGCGGGAACGTCACCGGGTTCCCCGGTGGTGTGGGCGAGGCGTCAATCGCATCGACACTTCGGGACCGAGAGAGGGTGTATCGATCGGTTTGGCGGGGCACGAAGTGGAGTCGCGTTGACCCCTTCCGCTCGGGACGCTCCGGCAGCGGATACGGGCACAGCCCCTTTCAGGCCGCCGGTCCGTAATCATCCCCACGTGGAGCGGCCTTGGCGATGGCGCGGGTGGTGATGGCTCTGGAGGCGCGGACGGAGGCGGTGGAGAGCTCCTCGGCGCCGGGTTCGGCGTACCAGGGGCGCAGGTCGAGCATGGCGGCGCGCAGGCCGGTGGCGAAGCACAGGGCGGTGCCCTTGGGTAGGGCGCGGATGGCGTCGGCGGGCAGGATCCGCTCCTGGCGCATGGACACGGAGGTCGACCTGCCGGACTCGGAGTGGGAGGTGGAGGTGGTCTCCACGTCGTGGTCGCCGATGAGGCGGGAGAGTTTGTCGGCGAAGTCGGGGTCGTCGATGCCCGCCCCGATGACCTTGATGGTGGAGGCGGACCACATGGCGTCCATCCCGGCGTCTCCCCAGACCTTCTGGCCCTGGCGGTAGGACTGCAGGATGGTGATCGGGATGATGCCCCGGCTGCCGAGGTGGGAGTACAGGTCCGGCAGGTCGCTGATCTTGCAGACGTTGGCGGCCTCGTCCAGGATCGCCAGCATCGGCGGGTCCAGGCGCCCGCCCGCGCGCTCGGCCTGCGCGGTCGCGGCCCGCATCACGGAGTCCGCGCACGCGGCGATCAGTGCGCTCGCTCCGCCTCCGCCGTCCTTGGACAGCAGGTAGAGGGTGTCGGTGGAGGTGACGAAGTCGGCGGGCCGGAACTCGGGGACGTCGCTTTGCGGGGTGACCCAGGCGGCGATCTCGTTGTTCAGCAGGGCGGCGGCGTACTGGCGGGCGGTTTCGTAGATCCCGTCGCGGGTCTCGGGCGGGCCCTCGACGGTTCCCTTGAGTTGGGCGGCGACAGCGGTGAAGTCGTGGTCGCGCAGGAGGTCCAGCGGGGTGCGGTCGGCGGGGAAGGCCAGCCACCGCATCACATCGGTGATGGGGCGGGCGTCGAGGGCCGCGGCGAGGAAGAGCTGGGAGAGGATGTTGGATCCGGCCTTGGACCAGAAGTCGCCCTGCTGGTTCGCGTCCACCGAGGCGGCCAGGAAGTGCCCGGCGAGCCGACCGGCGCCGTCCAGGGTCCTGGCGTCGGCCAGGGGGTTCCACCACATCCGGCGGTCCGCGTGCGCGATCTGCTGCGGATCCATCGACCACACCCTCCCCACCCGGGCCCTCGCGTCGATGGTCGCTGTGTAGGCGTCGCCCGCCGCCTTGTTCGAGGTCAGCAGGACCGGGCCGGGCGCGTTGAGGATCGA
Organism: Streptomyces alkaliphilus; assembly: GCF_014141535.1. Taxonomy (GTDB): domain Bacteria; phylum Actinomycetota; class Actinomycetes; order Streptomycetales; family Streptomycetaceae; genus Streptomyces; species Streptomyces alkaliphilus. The sequence goes on from NZ_VKHT01000191.1 coordinate 6,021, forward strand.
GGGGATGGCAAGGGAGGTGGTCTTCCCGGAGCGCGGGGCCATGATCGCGACGGCGACGTCCTCGTACCCCATGCGGACCTCGTGACGGGTGCCCTGGAGGTTGCCCAACAGCACGCCGGTGTCCTCGGGCGCGATGCGCTTGGCCGTCTTCAGGCTCGGCCGCAGGGAGCGGGCCTTGGCGGTGATCGATTTGGCCGTCAGTGGCTCGATGTCCCTCGGCTTGGCCATGCCGGTGATCTTCTTCTTTCGTCCGCCCCCGTTGGAGGTGTGGCGGGACCACAGGAGGGCGGCCGTGGCGCCGAGTGCGAGGAGGACGGTGATCGGGATGACGCGGGTGCCGATCAGCAAGGGGACTTCCCCGACCCCGGGCCAGAGCCGTTCGGGGTGCAGCAGCGCCTCGGTGGGCTGGTAGGGAGCCCATGCGTCGGTGTCGGTGAGGTGGGCGGTGAGGTTGCCTCCCAGCCAGGCCAGGTGGGCCAGCGGCACGGCGATGACCATGGCGACGAGCAGGACGCGGAAGGCGATGTCGTAGCCGTCGCCGGAGGTGGAGGGGCGGGAGGGAGAGGAC
>NZ_VKHT01000192.1 GCF_014141535.1 Streptomyces alkaliphilus
CTCCCGCCCCCTGGACATGGGAAAGCCGCTGGAGGGCGTCTCCCTGGAGGAGGCCCTGCGCGGAGCCGAGTGGCAGGCGTCCAAGTGGTACGTCGAGCAGCTCGCACGAACGGCGGGGTACGGGGGCGGCCCGGACGGCCCCGAGTCGCTGAACCTGCTGCTCGACTGCCCGCCGGACCAGACCCCGCACCTGTCCCTGCGGGACAAGCCCGTCAGCTTCGACCCGCGCCACCGGCAGTACGCCCTGCGGGGCGTCCTCACCGGACAAACCGACGCCCCTCCACGCCACGATCCGACCGCTGCCCTCCGTCCCGTCGATCCGCCCACCGGCAGCGCGACGGAGAGCCTCCCGAGGACTTCCTGATGTACCTGACGCGTTTCCGCATCAACACCGCCCGCACCGGGGCACGTCGGCTTCTCGGATCACCCCACTTCATGCACGGCGCCGTGAACATGGCCTTCCCCGAACTCCCACCCCGGGACGGCGAAGGACCCCGGGTGCTGTGGCGGGTGGACCACCACACGTCGGGGCGGGCCGACCTGTTCTTGGTCAGCCCCACCCGCCCCGACCTGACGCACCTCGTCGAACAGGCCGGCTGGCCCACAATCGAGGAACCGGGATGGACGACCTTCGCCTACGGCGAGTTCCTGGACGGACTCACGACGGGTGACACCTGGGCGTTCCGGCTCACGGCGAACCCCGTTCACCACACCCGTAAACCGGGGGAAACCCGCGAGGTCAAGACGAAGCGGACCGCACACCTGACCCCGGAGCACCAGGTGCGCTGGCTGCTGCAGCGCCAGGAGCGGGCCGGCTTCGAGGTCACCCGGAAACCGGCCGACCAACGACTGACCGAGCACGGGGACGAGCACGAGGTGATCGCGCACACCAAATCCCCCCTCCGGTTCCGCAAGCGGGGCGAGAACACCCCGCGACACGATGTCCGCTTCGTCGGCGTCACCTTCGACGGCCGCCTGCGCATCACCGACATCGACGCCTTCCGCCGCACCCTCACCCACGGACTGGGCAAGTCCAAGGCGTACGGGTGCGGCCTGATGACCCTCGCCCCGGTGCGGTGAGCGATGAGCACCGTCAGCCGCAGAAGCGCCTCATCACCCCGTGACCTCACCCGGATCGGCGATCGGGTCTCGTTCGTCTACCTGGAACGGTGCACCGTCCACCGCGAGGACAACGCGATCACCGCCACGGACGCCGACGGGGTGACCCACATACCGTCCGCCACCATCGGCACCCTCCTGCTGGGCCCCGGCACCCGGGTGACCCACCAGGCCATGTCCGTCCTCGGCGAGTGCGGCGCCGGAGTCGTATGGGTCGGCGAGCAGGGCGTGCGCTTCTACGCCGGCGGCCGGGCCCTGACCCGCTCCTCCGGGCTGGTCGAGGCGCAGGCCACGGCGTGGGCGAACCGCCGCACCCGCCTGGAGGTGGCGCGGGCCATGTACCGCCTGCGTTTCCCCGACGAGGACCCGGCCGGCTGCACCCGCCAGGAACTCCTCAGCAGGGAGGGCCGCCGCCTCAAGGAGTGCTACCGCCGGGAATCGGCCCGCACCGGCGTGCCCTGGCGTCGCCGCGAGTACAACCGCGACGACTTCTCCGCCGGGGACGCACCGAACCAGGGGGTGACGGCCGCCGCCCAGTGCATGTACGGCATCGCGCACGCCGTGGTCACCGCCCTGGGCTGCTCGCCGGGGCTGGGGTTCGTGCACTCCGGCCACGAGCGCTCCTTCGTCCTGGACGTGGCCGATCTCTACAAGACCGACGTGGCGATTCCCGCCGCCTTCGACGCGGCGGCGGAGGGCACCGAGGACGTGGCCACCCGCACCCGCAGGGCGCTGCGGGACCGCATCAACCAGACCGGTCTCCTCGACCGCTGCGTGAAGGACATCAGGAACCTGCTCGGTTACGACGGAGCCCGCGATACGGGGGACTCCCCGGACCGGGTGACCCTGCTGGGCGACGGGGACCTCCACGTCGAAAGCGGGCGCAACCACGGTGAGGAACCCATCTGGTGACCGTCATCATCCTCGCCAACTGCCCCAGCGGCCTGCGCGGGTTCCTCACCCGTTGGCTGCTGGAGATCTCCCCCGGAGTCTTCCTGGGCGCCCCCTCGGCCCGCGTACGGGACATCCTGTGGGCCGAGGTCCGCCAGTACTCGGGAAAGGGACGAGCCCTGCTCGCCTACCAGACCAACAACGAACAGGGCTTCACCTTCGAGAGCCACGACCACGCCTGGCACCCCATCGACCACGAGGGTCTGACCTTGATCCACCGCCCGAGTGCCGGACGGCCCACCGGGGAGACACGGGCCCCGAACCCCCCGCGCCAGGGCTGGAGCAAAGCGGCCAAACGACGGCGCTTCGGGAACCGGTAGGGTCGGGAAACCGGCTCAACCTTTCGAGCGAAAGACCAGGATTGCACCTTATGTCGGAATCTCTGCTAGTGAGTAAAAACAGGCTCCCGGCGGGATAAAGACGCAGGTCGGCTCCTGTGCTCCCCGCGCCTGCGGGGGTGGTCCCGAAGTGCTCTACGTGGTCGGGGTAGTACAGATGTGCTCCCCGCGCCTGCGGGGGTGGTCCCTTCCGGCCATCGTGCGTCCATGTGTGAGCAGTGTGCTCCCCGCGCCTGCGGGGGTGGTCCCCCAGGCGGTCAGGGCCGGGCCCGGACAGGCGGGTGCTCCCCGCGCCTGCGGGGGTGGTCCCCTCAAGGAGCCCCACCCGCTGTGGGCCGACCCGTGCTCCCCGCGCCTGCGGGGGTGGTCCCCCCACCCGCGAACGGTGATGAGCTGCTCACCCGTGCTCCCCGCGCCTGCGGGGGTGGTCCCTAGCCACAGCAGCTTCGCCCCGATCGGCAGCCGTGCTCCCCGCGCCTGCGGGGGTGGTCCCGCCGCAGACGATCCCGGCCTCGGTCAGCTCCGGTGCTCCCCGCGCCTGCGGGGGTGGTCCCCCCAACTCCTGCCGGAGTGCTGCCAGCACGTCGTGCTCCCCGCGCCTGCGGGGGTGGTCCCCCCGGCCGCGTCCGCGAGTGCGGCCGTGCTGAGTGCTCCCCGCGCCTGCGGGGGTGGTCCCGGCGGCAGCCTCCGTTTCGGCCGTGCGGCGCTGTGCTCCCCGCGCCTGCGGGGGTGGTCCCTTCGCGGCGGCCCGCTCCCGGGTCTTCCCCGTGTGCTCCCCGCGCCTGCGGGGGTGGTCCCAAGTGGAACGAAAAGAGCGCCATCGGACACGGGTGCTCCCCGCGCCTGCGGGGGTGGTCCCGGCGTATATCACCGTCGCAAAAGACATGAGTGGTGCTCCCCGCGCCTGCGGGGGTGGTCCCAGGTCGAGGATCACGCGGCCTCCTCGTAGTCGGTGCTCCCCGCGCCTGCGGGGGTGGTCCCCGAGGGCCGCTACCCGCAGCAGGTGCTCCCCCGTGCTCCCCGCGCCTGCGGGGGTGGTCCCGCCCGCACGATCTGCCGCAGGCGCCCCGTCTCGTGCTCCCCGCGCCTGCGGGGGTGGTCCCTACCGGCGGACGGGGGAGCTGTATCCGGGCCGGTGCTCCCCGCGCCTGCGGGGGTGGTCCCTCAACGCCATGCACGCCGAACTCGGCATCGGGGTGCTCCCCGCGCCTGCGGGGGTGGTCCCCGCGATCAGTACGCGGTCGTGATCCTGTCCGGGTGCTCCCCGCGCCTGCGGGGGTGGTCCCTACTGCGAGTCGGCGCGCGAGGCCCTGATGCGGTGCTCCCCGCGCCTGCGGGGGTGGTCCCGCGGGCCGGGAGTGGCGCGCGGCGAAGCGAGAGTGCTCCCCGCGCCTGCGGGGGTGGTCCCAACTGACGGGGGGATGAGCGATGACGGACGAGGTGCTCCCCGCGCCTGCGGGGGTGGTCCCTCCAGATCCCACGTGTGCGAGGAGAACTTCCCGTGCTCCCCGCGCCTGCGGGGGTGGTCCCGCGGTCACCCCAGATCTGAGACGTGATCAGCTGTGCTCCCCGCGCCTGCGGGGGTGGTCCCCGGCTGTCGGCGCATTCGGCGCGGCGGCGCCGGTGCTCCCCCGCGCCTGCGGGGGTGGTCCCCGGGCGCTCACCGCGACGCCGGAGCTGGAGCTGTGCTCCCCGCGCCTGCGGGGGTGGTCCCGCCTCCCGCGCCGTCCCGCCCCCGCTGCGGCGGTGCTCCCCGCGCCTGCGGGGGTGGTCCCGATCTCCACCCCGAACATCCCCTTCCTCGCGGGTGCTCCCCGCGCCTGCGGGGGTGGTCCCGGTGCCGCCGGATGCGATGAACTCCTGGAAGTGTGCTCCCCGCGCCTGCGGGGGTGGTCCCGGCGACCCGCCGCCGCCCGGTTGGAACCCCGCGTGCTCCCCGCGCCTGCGGGGGTGGTCCCGGCCGCGCCGCCTGCCACCTCCAATGGGGCCCGTGCTCCCCGCGCCTGCGGGGGTGGTCCCAAGCTCAACGTCTCCGACCGCGCCGAGCGCATGTGCTCCCCGCGCCTGCGGGGGTGGTCCCGCCGCCCCGGTTGACATGGTGGTGACCGGCAAGTGCTCCCCGCGCCTGCGGGGGTGGTCCCGGGCGCCAGGGCCCCGCTCCAGGGGCGCTCCAGTGCTCCCCGCGCCTGCGGGGGTGGTCCCAAACGATCGTTTGTTGACGGTTGGGCGGGACCGTGCTCCCCGCGCCTGCGGGGGTGGTCCCCGGTCGTGGCTGTTGTTCGGGGTCTCGTAGCTGTGCTCCCCGCGCCTGCGGGGGTGGACCCCGATGATCGCGGACCAGTGGGTGGTCAGCACGGTGCTCCCCGCGCCTGCGGGGGTGGTCCCGGTGGTCATGACCAGTACCGGGGGCCGTCGTCGTGCTCCCCGCGCCTGCGGGGGTGGTTTCGGATAGGCATGCGACATCGTCGCTCGCTCCGTGTGCCTGCGCCGGGCGCGGGGCCGATGAGTGACGGGCGTGCCCCATCCGTGCCCTTCGGAGCGGATAACACCGGTCAACAGCGGTGTTCACGGACCCGCTGGGACGGGTGGCGAGGAAGGCGTTTCCGCAGATCAGGGCGGCTTTCCGCGTGGAAGCGTCGGTGATTCCCAAGCTCAGAGCGCGAGTTCGATTCTCGTCGCCCGCTCCACGACGAACCCCCAGGTCACAGACCTGGGGGTTCGTCGTGGAGCGGTCTGTGGGATTCAGGCCGCGTGAGGGGTGAAGGTGACGCGGGAGTCGTCCGCGGTGAGGGCCACGTTCAGCGAGCCGTCCAGAGCCTTGGCCAGACGACGCAGCAGCGGAAGCGTCGGTACGGTGTCGCCTCCCTCGATGCGGGAGATCTGGGGCTGGGTCATCGCCGCACGCTCGGCCAGCTCGGTCTGGGACAGGCCGAGTTCGACACGCCGGTCGTGGACGGCCTGGCCGAGGTCGCCGGCAAGGCGGGCGTCAACATATTCCTGGTCGTATTCCACAGTCTCACCGAGGAGCTGCTTGGTACGACGCGTCTTCCACTGGCTGTGGTTCATCACGCCTCCTTGACGCGGTCGTAGAGGTGCTGTGCCGGGCCGTGTTCGGCCTCGCAGATTTTCTGGGCTTGATGGGCTCGCTCGACTTCGGCGGCTTCACGCATTCTGGTCTTGCGAAAGACGGTGAGCAGAACAATCCGCCGGTCCGGCGCGAGCCAGTAGGGGATGCGAACAGCGTCTCCGTCGAGCACCATCCGCAGTTCCCGCAGCTTGCCTCCCAGATGGCGGGAGTACGGCTCGCCGAGCGTTGTGGGCTCCGCCAGCAGACGATCGGCCTTGTCCTCGACGCGACGGTAGAGGCGGAGGGGGAGCAGCTCCAGCCAGTCCCGTACCTCGGGCTCGACCTCGATCACATACTCCTCATCCATGCACTGAACGATATATGCATCGAAATGCATAACACAAGTCGTTCGGAGCACGTGGACACCTCCACTCGACCGGCGACCGGAACGGCTCGGCGTTTGCCGGGAGAGCGCAGACCCCATCACCGCCCGCGTGCCCGTTGCGTGCCCGATAAGCGCTCACCACACGCCCGCAGAGCCGCCGCTTCGCGCTCGGCACGCACCTTGGCATCCAGCGCGTCGGCGATCTCCCGCTGACGCTCCCGGTTGGAGTGCCGGTGGATCAGCGCGGCCCGCTCGGTGGACTGGCCCGCGCGCACCATGGTGTCGCCGTAGGTTCCATGCCGTCGGGGCATCGGGTCAGGACAATGCCGCGAGGGCACGCTCCCAGGGGAAAGTCGCCGCGTCGCCGGTGCGCGGCGGGTGCGGCTCGTAGCCGTCGGGGCCGCCGAGAAGCACGCGGACACCCTGTTCGCGCAAGCAGGCCACCGCCCGGGGCACAGCCGGCTGGGCACCCAAAGCGGTGCTCCAAAACGGCATCGTGACCACCGGGACACCCAGGTGCACACCCTCCGCCGGCAGACCGAGGGACAGGGTGTCGGTGATACCGGCCGCCCAACGACACGCACTGGTCGTGGTCAACGGCGCGACAAGCATCGCGTCCGCCGGCGGAAGACCACCGGACTCCCCCGGCCGGGTGTAACGCCACCGCACCGGATGCCCCGTCAACTCCTCCAACTCCCCCAACCGACCCTCCCACCAC
>NZ_VKHT01000193.1 GCF_014141535.1 Streptomyces alkaliphilus
ACAGAGCAGGGGGCGTCCGGCCGGGGCGGCGGGTCCGCCGGTCGCCGCCGTGGCCGAGGTCACCGCGGCCGCTGTCGCCAGGTGGTCCTCACAGAGGCCGACCAGCACCTCGTAGGCGGCCTTGCCCATCAGCTCGGTGAGTTCCGGCCGGTAGGAGAGGTACACCGGGTCGGTGGCACCGTGCGCGGCGGGTGCGCCGGTGCACCACCAGTGCAGGTCGTGACCGCCCGGTCCCCAGCCGCGCCGGTCGTACTCCCCGATGGTCACGTGCAGCCGCTCCTCGCCGTCGGGTTCCTCGATCCACTCGTAGGTCCGGCGGATGGGCAGCTGCCAGCAGACGTCCGGCTTGGTCTCCAGCGGCTCGCGTCCCTCGGAGAGGGCGAGGGTGTGCAGGGCGCAGCCCTCGCCGCCGGCGAAGCCGGGCCGGTTGAGGAAGACGCAGGCGCCGGCGACGCGGCGGGTGCGCGGGTCGCCGTCCTCGTCGGTCTCGATCCAGCCGGCGGCCGAGGTGCCGGTGCCGTGGAACTGCCAGGTCTCCGGGGTGAGCCGGGCCATGTGCCGGGCCACCCGCTCGCGGTCCTCGTCGTCGGTGAAGTGGGCGCCCAGGGTGCAGCAGCCGTCACTCGCCCGGCCGGCGGCGATGCCCTGGCAGCCGCGGCCGAAGACGCAGTTCCAGCGGGAGGTGAGCCAGGTCAGGTCGCAGTGGAAGATCTGACGTGGGTCCTCGGGGTCGGGAAACCCGATGTTCAGCCGGGGGAAGTCCAGCGCGACCTCGTCGCCGCGCCGCCGGCGTCGGGCTCCGTCCATCGGCCTCACGGTGCTCTTCCCCGTCTTACCGGCTTTCCCGGCCTTACCGGCCTTACCGGCCTTACCGGCCTTACCGGCTTTTCCCGTCTTCCCGGCTTTCCCGGTCCCGGTTCCCCCCTTCCCCGATCCACCCTCTCCGGTGTTCCTCCCCGTTTCTCCGACCCCGTCCGACTTCGCCCGATTCCTCGTTGTCACCACGTCAGGGTAAGCGCCGGAGTAGCGTTGACCGTCATGAGACTCGGAGTATTGGACGTCGGATCGAACACGGTCCACCTGCTGGTCGTGGACGCGCACCGCGGGGCACGGCCGATGCCGGCGCGCTCCCACAAGGCGGAACTGCGGCTCGCCGAGCTGCTGGAAGCCGACGGCTCGATCGGGACCGCCGGGGTGGAACGACTCGTCCGCACCGTGCGCGCCGCGCTGGACGTGGCGGAGGATCACGGCGTCGCCGAGCTGCTGCCGTTCGCCACCTCGGCCGTGCGCGAGGCCACGAACGCGGACCGGGTGCTGGCCCGGGTCGCGGAGGAGACGGGCGTGGAGCTGCGGGTGCTGTCCGGGGAGGACGAGGCGCGACTCACCTTCCTGGCCGCCCGTCGCTGGTTGGGCTGGTCCTCCGGGCGCCTGTTGCTGTTCGACATCGGCGGCGGATCGCTGGAGATCGCCTTCGGCATGGACGAGGCGCCGGATGTCGCGGTCTCGCTGCCGCTGGGCGCCGGCCGGCTGACCGCCGGCCGGCTGCCGGGGGACCCGCCGGAGGAGGCGGACATCCGGGCGCTGCGACGCGAGGTGCGCAACCGGATCGCCGAGGTGGTGGGTGAGTTCAATCGTTACGGCAAGCCGGACCGGGTGGTGGCCACCTCCAAGACCTTCCGGCAGTTGGCCCGGTTGACCGGGGCCGCGCCCTCCACCGAGGGGCAGTACGTGCCGCGCCGGCTGGACCTGGAGGACCTGCGGGTGTGGGGGCGGAAGCTGTCGTTGATGCGGACCTCCGAGCGGGCCCAACTGCCGGGGGTCTCCGAGGGGCGGGCCCGGCAGCTGCCCGCGGGGGCGCTGGTGGCGGAGGCGACGATGGACCTGTTCGGCGTGCGGACGCTGGACATCTGCCCGTGGGCGCTGCGCGAGGGGGTCATCCTGCGGCGGCTGGATCGGATGCGGGGCGACTGAGCGGACGATCGCGCGGGCCGGGGGCGGCGCCGGTGGTTCCCGGCCCGGCGCGGTGTCCTCCCCGCCGACCTTCCGTTCCATCCCGATCGCGGGTGTTTCGAGGGGGGTTCGTCCACCCGATGGACGCCGGGATGTTTCGCCCCGCTTCGCGGTTGTTCCGGACGGTGTGCCGAGGGCCCGTACTCTTGAGCCCGTGGTGGAACAGTCTCCGATCGGCGTCCCGGTCGCGAAGGTCGCGCTCTCGACGGCCTCGGTGTATCCGTTGGACACGGCGGCGGCGTTCGCGATCGCCGCGCGGCTGGGCTACGACGGCGTCGAGGTCATGGTGTGGACGGACCCGATCAGCCAGGACCCGGACGCGCTGCGTGCCCTCTCCGATCGGTACGGGGTGCCGATCCTGGCGGTGCACGCCCCCTGCCTGTTGATCACCCGGGGTGTGTGGTCGACCGATCCCTGGGAGAAGCTGCAGCGCTCGCGGCGTGCGGCGGAGCTGCTGGGGGCCTCCACCGTGGTGGTCCACCCCCCGTTCCGGTGGCAGCGCTCCTACGCGCGGGCCTTCGTCGAGGGCGTCCGGCGCATGGAGTCCGAGACCGAGGTGCGCTTCGCGGTGGAGAACATGTATCCGTGGCGGTACCGCGAACGCGGGGTGCAGGCGTACGCGCCGGGGTGGGACCCCACCGAGGAGGACTACGGGCACTTCACTCTCGACCTTTCGCACACCGCGTCCTCGCGAAGCGACGCGATGGCGATGGTGAAGCGGATGGGGGACCGCCTGTCCCACGTGCACATCGCGGACGGGACGGCCTCGGGGACGGATGAGCACCTGGTGCCCGGACGCGGAACCCAGCCGTGCGCGGAGATCCTCGCCGACCTCGCCCGCTCGGGGTTCGACGGCACGGTGGTCGCGGAGATCAACACCCGGCGGGCGATGAGTGGAGCGGAACGGGAGAAGGACCTGGCGGAGGCGCTGGAGTTCACCCGACGGCACCTGACCCCGGCGGAGCCGGAGCCCCCGGGGAACCCGGAGGATCCCGGGGGCCGGGTGCCGGGGGTTCGGCGCCCGGGCGACTGAGGGGGCGCGCTCCGGACACTCGGTACCCGACCTCTCGGCCCGCCCTCTCGGCCCGACCTCTCAGTCCGGCTGGGGGCCCGGATCGGGGTCCGGCTCCGGGTCCGGCTCGCCGGGAGGGTCCGGTTCGGGGTCGGGACCGGGGCCCGGGTCGGGCGACGGCGACGGCGCACGCCCCGTGCCCTCGACGGTGATCACGCTCCCGGTGGGCTGAACCCGGATCCGGGCCGACCAGGCGCCGCGCGGCTCCCGGTCGGGGTCCACGGCCACCCGGATGGTGACCCGCTCCCCCGGTCGCAGCGTGCCGGAGGTCCGGTCCGGGCTCAGCCAGGAGGCACGTGTGGACAGTGACCAGTGCACGTCGGCGTCGCCGATGGCGGTGAGCACGATCACCGTCTCCGCGCCGGCGCGGCCGGAGTCGGACATCGCCTCGACGGAGAGCCGGGCGGTGGCCGGCGGATGCTCGCCGGTGCCCCCGGAGTCGGACTCCCCGGGACCACCGGCGCGATCGCGATCCCCGGCCCGGTCGTCCCGCGAGCCGTCGGAGTCCCCCTCGCCCCGGGGGTCGGCACGGTCCTGTCGTCCGTCCTCCGCCCCGCCGTCGGCCGGATCGGCACCCTTCCGGTCCGGGTCGTCCGTGTCGCGCCCGCCGGCGGGGTCGGCCCGGCCGGCGTTCTCGTAGGGGTGGCCGTCGGTGCCGGACGTCTCCCCGGCACGGTCCCGCTCGGTGACGGCCGAGCCGTCGCCCGCGGTTCCCTCCCCGGTCGGGGTGGCGCCGCGATGGGCGGCCAGCACGGCCAGCGCGGGGGCGGCCAGGACGGTCGCGACGACGGTGGTGGTCAGGACACGGCTGCGCAACCGCTCCCGGCGGGCCGTCCGGTCGCGCTCGTCCATGGGGAACCCGGTGCGGTCCAGGCGCGGGAGGTGTCGGGCCCGGGCCCGACGGGAGGCGAGGCGGGCGCTCTGGACGGCGGGACGCGGTGCGGTGAGCACCGCCAACCGGGACGGGCCGACCGGATCGGTGCCCGGCCAGCCCGCCCCGCCGCCGGAGACGGCGCGCTGGGCGATCCGCCGGCAGGTGGGGCACTCGTCGGTGTGGCGCAGGAGCTCACCGCGCAGGGCCGGGGTCACCAGGAGGTGCTCGTGGCCGGTCAGACCGGTGAGACCGGCCACCGCGGGGCAGGCGCCGGCCCGGGCGGCGGCCAGCGCGCCCCGGGTGCGCTCGACCTCGCAGGCGGCGGTGGTCAGCAGGGTGCGGGTGGCGCCCACCGGGCGGCGGAGGACGGCCGCCACCTCGGCGGCATCGAGTCGGTGCCGCACCGCCAACTCCAGTGCCTCGCGCTGCTCGGGAGTGGTACCGGCCGCCTCGGGCCAGGCGAGCGCGGCCAGTTCACGGCGTCGCCGGTCGGCGTCGGGGCCTGCGGCGCCGGGGACGGGCGGGACCGCGCCGGCGGCCCGCCGGGCGGTGAGTCGGCGCAGGCAGGCCCAGCGTGCCAGGGCGTAGAGCCAGGCACGGTGCAGCCCCGGCTCGGCGGGGCGGCGGCCGGGACGGTGGCGTTGCTCGGCGGCGGCCAGTGCCTCCCCGAGCGCCGCGGCGGCGGCGTCGTGCTCGCACATCACGGACAGGCAGTAGGTGAACAGGCCGTCCAGGTGGGCGTCCTCCCACGCCGGGCAGGCGTCGGCGGGCCCCGGCGCGGTTCCCCACGCCGGGCGCCCCCGTCGGTGCTCCGGGCCGCCGTGACCGCCGCCGGCCCCGGGAGAGCGGGAGGCGTGCGGGGCCCGGGTGTGCCCCCGGGTCGACCGGTCGGTGGGGCGACCCCGGGTACGGGCGGAGGGGGCGGCGTGCCGGCGGCTGCTGCTCATCCCGCCCGACGTTAGGGCCCCGGGACACCTCTTCGGCCGTCTCCCGGCATGGTTCCCTCTATCGGGTGACGAAGCCGGGGGGTGAGCCATCGCCCGTACGGTTTCCGGCGCCCGGCTTCCCGAACGACGGCGGGGCCCCGGGCGGGGCCGGCGCCCGCCGGGACCGTCCAAAGGCATCGATGTCGGTGGTCGGCGGTACGGTCGTGCGCATGGCCCGTAGAACAGACCGACCGTCCTACCGCTGCACCGAGTGCGGATGGTCCACCGCCAAGTGGCTCGGTCGATGCCCGGAGTGCCAGGCGTGGGGCACGGTCGAGGAGGTGGGCGCCGCCCCGGCGGTGAAGACGACCGCCGCCGCCCGGGTGACCTCGCCCGCCCTGCCGATCGGCCGGGTGGACGGCCACAGGGTGGTGGCCCGCAGCACCGGCGTGCCGGAGCTGGACCGGGTGCTCGGCGGCGGCCTGGTGCCGGGTGCGGTGGTGCTGCTGGCGGGTGAGCCGGGCGTGGGCAAGTCCACGCTGCTGCTGGACGTGGCGGCCAAGGCATCCTCCCCCGAGCACCCGACGCTCTACGTGACCGGGGAGGAGTCGGCCGGGCAGGTGCGGCTGCGGGCCGACCGGATCGACGCGATCGCCGAGGACCTCTACCTCGTGGCGGAGACCGACCTCTCGGCGATCCTGGGGCAGTTGGACGCGGTGAAGCCGGAGTTGCTGGTGCTGGACTCGGTGCAGACGGTCGCCTCGCCGGAGATCGACGGCGCGCCGGGTGGGGTGGCGCAGGTGCGCGAGGTGGCCGGGGCCCTGATCCGGGCCTCCAAGGAGCGCGGCATGTCCACCCTGCTGGTCGGCCACGTCACCAAGGACGGCGCGATCGCCGGCCCCCGGCTGCTGGAGCACCTGGTGGACGTGGTGCTGCACTTCGAGGGCGACCGGCACGCCCGGCTGCGCCTGGTGCGCGGGGTGAAGAACCGCTACGGCGCGACCGACGAGGTCGGCTGCTTCGAGCTGCACGACTCGGGCATCACCTCGCTCGCCGACCCCTCCGGCCTCTTCCTGACCCGGCGTTCCGAGCCGGTGCCCGGAACCTGCCTGACCGTCACCCTGGAGGGGCGCAGGCCGCTGGTGGCCGAGGTGCAGGCGCTGACCGTGGACAGCCAGATCCCCTCGCCCCGGCGGACGACGTCGGGGCTGGAGACCTCCCGGGTGTCGATGATCCTGGCCGTCCTCGAACAGCGGGGGCGGATCGGCGCCCTGGGGAAGAACGACATCTACACCGCGACGGTCGGCGGGGTCCGGCTCTCGGAGCCGGCGGCCGACCTGGCGGTGGCGCTGGCGCTGGCCAGCGCGGCCTCCGACACCCCGCTGCCGCAGAACCTGGTGGCGGTCGGCGAGGTGGGGTTGGCCGGGGAGGTACGGCGGGTGACCGGCGTGCAGCGGCGGTTGGCGGAGGCGGCCCGACTGGGCTTCACCCGGGCCCTGGTGCCGGTGGATCCGGGCGAGGTGCCGGCGGGGATGAAGGTCGTGGAGGTGTCCGACATCGGCGAGGCGCTGCGGGTGCTGCCGGCCCGTCCCCGGCGGACCCGCGACGCGCCGGAGCGGTCGGGGGAGTCGGAGCGGTCCGGGCAGTCGGGAGGGGGTGCCGGCGGGTCGCCGCTGTCGGGTGGCGGTCGGG
>NZ_VKHT01000194.1 GCF_014141535.1 Streptomyces alkaliphilus
CGTCGTCGACGTCAGGTCGGTATAAGAGACAGGGACAGCGCCCGTGACCGTCCACTTCATCGGCGCGGGCCCCGGCGCCGCCGACCTCATCACCCTGCGCGGCGCCCGCCTGCTGGCCTCCTGCGGGGTGTGCCTGTACGCGGGAAGCCTGGTGCCGCGCGAACTCCTCGCCGAGTGCCCGCCCGACGCCCGCCTCGTGGACACCGCCCGACTCACCCTGGACGAGATCGTCGCCGAGATGATCGCCGCCCACGAGGCGGGGCACGACGTGGCCCGCCTGCACTCCGGTGACCCGTCGATCTTCAGCGCGGTGGCGGAGCAGATGCGGCGGCTCGATCGGGCCGGCGTGCCTTACGACATCGTGCCCGGTGTGCCCGCCTTCGCGGCGGCTGCCGCCGCCCTGGGGCGCGAGCTGACCGTGCCGACCGTCGGCCAGACCGTGGTGCTCACCCGGGTCGCGCAGCGGGCCACCCCCATGCCGGAGGGCGAGGACCTGGCCACGCTCGGCCGTTCCGGGGCGCTTTTGGTCCTGCACCTCGCCGCCCGGCACGCCGACCGGGTGGTCGCCGAACTCCTCCCGCACTACGGCGCCGACTGCCCGGCGGCGGTGGTCGCGATGGCGAGCCGGCCCGATGAGGTGGTGCTGCGCGGGCCGCTCGCCGGGATCGCCGACCGGCTCCGGGAGGCGGGCATCACCCGCACCGCCGTGATCATGGTCGGGCGGGTGTTGGGCGCCGCGCAGTTCCCCGACAGCTACCTGTACTCCGCCGAGCGGGTTCGCACCGACCCCTGCGGCACCGCCGGCGCGGCCGACACGTCCGACGCCGCCGCCGATCCGGCACGATGACCCGCCCCGCCCGCGTCGACCGGCATGTGTTGATCCTCGGTGGCACCACCGAGGGCCGCCGTCTCGCCGGCGGGCTGTCGGCCGCCCACCCCACCGGCCTGCGGGTCACCACCTCACTGGCCGGCCGGGTCGCCGCGCCCCGCCTCCCCGAGGCGGGAGAGGTCCGGATCGGCGGTTTCGGCGGCTCCGCCGGCCTCGCCGACTGGCTGCGCGAACACGCCGTGGACCTCCTGATCGACGCCACCCACCCCTTCGCCGTCCGGATCACCGCCAACGCCGCCCGGGCCGCCGGGGAGGCCGGGGTGCCGCTGCTGGCACTGCGCCGCCCCGGCTGGACGCCCGTTCCCGGCGACCGGTGGCACCCGGTGGACTCCCTGGCCGGGGCCGCCGACCTGCTGCCGGGGCTCGGCTCCCGGGTCCTGCTGACCACCGGCCGGCTCGGTCTGGAGTCCTTCGCGCACCTCACCGAACCGTGGTTCCTGGCGCGGACGGTCGATCCCCCCACCGGGCCGTGCCCGCCGCGCACGACGGTGCTCACCGCGCGCGGCCCGTTCGACCTCGACGGGGAGCGCGCGCTGCTGCGCGAGCACCGGATCGACGTGCTGGTCACCAAGGACAGCGGGGGAACGGCCACCGCCCCCAAGCTCACCGCCGCCCGGGAGGCCGGGATCCCGGTGGTGATCGTGCGCCGCCCGGAACCGCCGACCGGCGTGCCGACCGTCGCCGATCCGGCGGAGGCCGTCGCCCGGGCCGGGGAACTGCTCTTCGACGTGCGGTGAGACGTGCGTCGACGAAGAATTCGCCCGGTCCGGGGCCGTCGTCCCGCTCACGGGTCCGTCGGTGCCGCCTCCCACCGGGGCGTGTCCTCGGTGGGAGCGCTCACGAGCCGGCCGAAGACCACGTCCGCGAAGTGGTTTCCGAAACCGATGGTGTCCGATTCGCCCAGCATCTCCAGGACTCGGTGACGGGTGCGCACCGCCTGTTCCGCGTCGGCGTCGAACAACACGTGCCAATCGGGATGGGCGAGTTGGATCGTCGAGTGCATGACGTCCCCGAAGGCGAGGACGCGTGTGTCACCCGAGGAGATGAGGTACCCGGTGTGTCCGGTGGTGTGCCCCGGCAGTGGGACGGTGGTGACACCGGGAAAGATCTCCTCGCCCGGTTCCACGGCGTACGGGCGCCCGGGAACCACCGCGTCGGGAGCGGCGGTCGCCGTGGCGAGGGCGGTACCGGGCACACCCGCCGAACGCCACTCCTCCCGTCCCGCGAGGAGGGCGGCACGGGGGAAGGTGGGCGGCTGTCCCGAGCCGGGAGGCGGGGCCCAGCCCCGGTGGTCATCGTGGAGGTGGGTGAAGGCGATGCGTTCGATCCGGGAGGGGGACACCCCGAGAGCCGTCAGCTCGGCGGGGAGTCGGCCCCCCTCCAGGAGACCCAGAGCCGGGTGGGAATCGCCGGGAGCGAGGCGCCGGGGGCCGAAACCGGCGTCGATGAGCATGGCCCGGTTCCCGAACTCGATCAACAGTCCCCCGATCGAGCCGACCAGACACCCGTCGGTGTCCAAGTGGGCGGCATGCTGAACCCAGTCGGATTCACCGGTGCCGGGAAACCATTGGCGGGGGCGTAGCTGGACCGATCCGTCGGGCACGTGGGTGAGGGTGTGGTCGCCCGTTCGCAGTCGGCGGACCGCCGACGGGCGACGCAGACGGGAGGTGCTGTGGGTGGAGGTCACCGATTCTCTTCTTCCGGGAGGAGCACGAAACCCGGGTCTCCCGGGGAACCCGGGGAACCCGGGAAAGGGGTGGGGCACGGATCGGAGCGCCACCGGGCCCACCCCCCTTCGGATCAGTTCGCGAGGATCGCCAGGTCCAGGGGACGGGGGGTCGGAGCGGGGGAAGGGACGACAGTCGGTGAGGTCTCCGGGGTGCCCTGCACGGACGCCCGGGTGCGGGAGAGGATCTCCAGGCGGGGCAGGCTGTCCATGCCCGGGACGGGAAGGAAGAGGACAAGTCGCAGGGAGACGCGGTCGGGGAAGCTGAGGCAGGTCCGTTTGAGGGCGAGTTCACCCACCAGGGGGTGGGTGAACAGATCGATGCCGCAGGCGTCCTCACGCACCTCGTGGCGGTTCCACAACTCCTCGAACTGCTCGCTCGCACCGCGCAGTCGTTGGATCAGGTCGTTGAGGCCGGAGTCGTTCGGATAGCGGGCACAGTGGGTGCGGACCCGGGCGACCAGATCAGCCGCGTCCTCCTCGTGCCGGGGGAAGCGACCACGTGTCGGCTCATGGGTGAAGAAGTCCCACAGGAGGTTCCCCGAGCCGCCGTGCAGGCCGAGCAGTTCGTATGCGGTGCTGTTCACCGCCACGGCCTTGTAGTGATGGTCGAGGATGTACGCCGGATTCGGCAGCCAGTTGTCGACGAAGGGCTGGAAGGTCGAGGCTTCCAGGGGGAACGCCGGGCCGTCCAACTCGGCTTTGTGGCCCGCCAGACGACGAACGTACATGCGCTGGGCGTCGTCCAGGCGCAACACCTTGGCGATGGCCTCGATGATCTCCAAGGAGACGTTGAGGGCTCGTCCCTGCTCGATCCAGGTGTACCAGGAGACCCCGACCCCCGCCAACTGGGCGACCTCCTCGCGGCGCAGGCCGGGTGTGCGTCGTCGCCCCCATTGCGGGAGTCCGACCGACTCGGGAGTGATCTCCGCGCGTCTGGCCGAGAGGAAACTTCCCAGTTCCTTTAAGCCCTGCGATCGCATCACTTGAAACCTTTCGGGATCTTGTGGATGAATTTGTGATCATACGGCAGGAACTGACCTCGTGTCCGCCGTTGAAGGAGCCGTACGTGATCACGGGCTCGCAGCGAGGGACATGGATCCGTTCGAGTAGTAACCAACATTCATTTTTCTGAGATTATTCCGGTGTGTTGCCTCCGGATGAACCGGGGAGCTCGTTGCCGTGCTTCCCCGGGATGTGGCCATCACCCATCCTTCACCCTTCATGGTGATGTGAGTGTTGGTGGTACCCATATGAACAACCACCACTGGTGGTCATCGAGCCGTGTGTCGATGGTGGACCCATGTCAACCTCCACGGCGCCTTCACATCCCCCGTCGCGCATGACGTCCCGGCAAAAGACCGTTCTGGTCGTTCTGCTGGGGGCCCAGTTCATGTTCGCGGTGGATTTCTCCATCCTGACCGTCGCGCTCCCCAAGATCGGAGCCGACCTCGGTATCGGGATCGACGACCTGCAATGGGTGGTCACCGTCTTCGCGCTCTCCGCAGCCGGTTTCATGCTTCTGTGCGGGCGCATCGGTGACCTGTACGGCCGGAAGAAAATCTTCCTCGCCGGGATCGCCCTGCTCACCATCTCCTCTTTCGCCGGCGGACTCGCCGAGTCACAGGAAACGCTGTTGCTCGCCCGTATCGGTCAGGGCCTGGCGACCGCCATGGTCACCCCGTCGGGACTGGCACTGATCACCACCTCGTTCTCCGAGGGGCCGATGCGCAACAAGGCGTTGGGCCTGAACGGAGCGCTGCTCTCGCTCGGCTTCGCGGCCGGGGCGATCCTGGGCGGAGTGCTCACCGATGTCCTCTCCTGGCGGTGGGACTTCTTCATCAACGTGCCGGTGGGCATCGCCCTGTTCATCGGCGCCGCGGTGGTCATCAGAGAGTCCCGTTCCATCGACCGTCCCCGTCTGGACGTACCGGGCGCGGTGACCGTCACTCTCGGCCTCCTGGCTTTCGTGTACGGCATCACCGGCGGTGAGCGAAACGGCTGGGGATCCGTCTGGACGTGGGGGGCGTTGCTGGCCGCGGGCATCCTGCTGGTCGCGTTCTACCTCATCGAACTCCGGACCGCCGAACCCCTGGCCCCCGTTCGGGTGCTGCGTGCCAACTCGGTGAAGTGGGGGAACCTCGGAGGGCTGCTGACCTTCTCGATGGAGTCGGGTCTCGCCTTCCTGCTCACTCTCTACCTGCAACAGGTACTGGGCCTTACCCCGCTCCAGACGGGTCTGATGTTCGGTTTCCTGGGAACGGGGGCCTTCCTCGGCGGAACCATGGCTTCCCGGA
The DNA here is from genome assembly GCF_014141535.1 of Streptomyces alkaliphilus. Taxonomy (GTDB): domain Bacteria; phylum Actinomycetota; class Actinomycetes; order Streptomycetales; family Streptomycetaceae; genus Streptomyces; species Streptomyces alkaliphilus. Next base: position 4,913 of record NZ_VKHT01000194.1, read on the forward strand.
TCATCGCCCGCCTGGGCTCCAAGGGGACGTTGGTGACGGGTCTGGTCATCCAAGCCGTCATGACGGGCGTTCTCTTCTTCCTGGGTGACAACGTCGGCGTGGGCGTCGTCGTGGTGCTCCTCACCACCTTCGTCGGCGGCTTCGGCCACGTGTTGGCCATCGTGGCGTACACCGTCACCGCCACCTCGGGAATCTCCGACGAAGAGCAGGGTCTGGCCACCGGCTTGATCACCATGACCCAGCAGATCGGCTTCACCATCGGCATCCCGATCATGTCCGCCATCGCCGCCACCCGGTACGGAGCACTCGAAAGCGGTGTCCCGACGGCGGAGGGAACGCTGACGGGCACCACGTTCGGCATGTTGGTCAACGGCCTGATCGTGTTGGCCGGAGCGCTCCTGGTCCTTTTGTTCCTGCGGTCCGCCCGCACTTCTTCGGCCACGGTCACCGCGTCCGCGGAACCGGAGTCGGCGAAGACGGGCCGGGAAACCGTCGCAACCTGATCCCGGCGCGGTGCGGACATGGCCCGGTCCGCACCGCGCCGGCCCCGCGAAGACATCCCACACCGTGTTCCACAAGGGGGAAGAGATGAACGCCGTAACGCGCACCACCCCGTCGGGGGCCCCGTCCACCGAGGAGAACGAGACCTTCCCCGGGGTCACCGCGTTACTCGGTCCACCGGAGCACCGGTTCTTCGGCGAGGGGTACAAGCGTCCCCTGCACCGTCTGACCGACGTGCGGTTCACCGACTCCGACTCCCGGCGTCCCGGTGTCAACGCCGTGGCCGCCGTGGAATACCCCGGGGACTGGTCGCGGAAGAGCAGCGGAAACCAGCGGCCCCACCTGTCCACCGTGGACGTCCTGCTGTACGGGGTCCGCCTCGCCGAGCTCCTGCTCGCAGCTGAGGGGTGGGGGCCGGAGGTCCTGCGCGACTCCTGGCTTCGCCGGGCCCGCATTCGTGCGGGCTCCTCGCCCGTCGAGGACGACCTCGCCGGTTTCCCCGTCACCGTGGAGTTGGAGGACCGTGTCCCTTCCCCCGTCGCCGGCCGGGAGGTCACCGTGATCCGCGGCACGGTGGCCACCCTGCGGGTGAGCCTGGAGATCGACCATCCCGCCGTTTGCGGCCCCCCGTCGAGGCCGGTCCCGCTTCCCGGGGCACCCGCCCATCCGGAGCGTCACCTCTACTGGGACGGCTTCCGGTACCGGGGCCAGGACATCGACCAGCTTGTCCTCGAGCCGGACCGGCCGGCGGCCAACGCCCTCCTGCGCACCACCACCCGGGGCCCCGCCGCGCTGCCCCCGGAGGGGTTCGAGGCCGCCCACCAGCCCTCGGCAGGGTTCGTGGACCTCTTCGTGTCGGCCCTGCAACTGGGGCAGATCCTCCTCTACCGCCTGGACGCCCTCACCCGGGAGAGCTCACACACCCTGTGGATGCGCTCCACGTCGTGGGAGGCGGACCGCCCCGATCGTCCGGCCGGTGAGCGGCTTCCCCTGCTCGTCGCCCTGGAGGACGCCGACATCCTCCCCACCCGTGAGGGTCCCCTGCGTCGCGCCGAGATCAAGGCATCTCACCACGGCATGCGACTCACCTGTTCGGTGGTTCACCGCCTTCCCGGGGCGTGAGCCCCCCGCCGGCCCGTCCCGAAC
>NZ_VKHT01000195.1 GCF_014141535.1 Streptomyces alkaliphilus
GCGTCCCGCCCCGCCAGAGCTCGTTCCCCCGCCGCCCGCATGGCGGCGAGCGGAGCCGGGGACCGACCGGTCATCATCTCCACCTGGAGCACCGCCTGGTGGACCAGCAGATCGAGCCCGCCCAGGACCGCGCCCCCGCGGGCGGCCCAGGCGGCGGCCAACCGGGTCGGCCACGGTTCGTAGAGCACGTCGAAGAGGGTGCCCGGAGCCCCCGGCACCGCCTCGGCGAGGAAGTCGCCGGCGCCGGCCGGGGTGGTGGAGACCACCAACGGCAGGTGCAGGGAGTCGGCGGCCCGCTCCCACGGCTCCGGACGCACCTCCACGCCCAGGCGTTCACCGAGCGCGAGTACCTCGGCGACCCGGTGGGCGCCGCGCACATGGGTCACGACCTCGCCCTCGCAGATCCGGGCCAGGGCCGCGAGTGCGGAGGCTGCGGTGGCCCCGCCGCCCAGCACGGCCGCGGTCGGCACCCGGTGGACGCCGCGTTCGGCGAGGGCGGCCACCAGCCCGGGCACGTCCGTGTTCTCGCCGATCCGGCCGGCGTCCGGGTCGAACACCAGGGTGTTGACCGCCTCCACGGCCCGGGCGCTCTCCCCCACCCGGTCCAGCAGCGGGATGGCCGCGCGCTTGAGCGGCATGGTGAGGGAGAGCCCGGCCCACTCCGGGCCCAGTCCGTCGACGAAGCCGGGCAGCGCCGCCCCGTCCACCTCGAACCGGTCGTACCGCCATTCGGTCAGGCCGAGGGTCGCGTAGGCGGCCCGGTGGAGCTCGGGGGACAGGGAGTGGGCGATCGGCGAGCCCAGCACCGCGGCGCGTCGGTGCTCAGCCGATGCCCTGGCGCTCATTGAACTCCCTCCTGAGCTCTTCGTGCTCGTCCAGGGTGCGGGTGAAGGTGGTCTCCTCGCCGTCTATGGAGATGAAGAACATCCACCCCTCCGCGGTCGGGTCGAGGCTGGCCTCGATGGCGATCTCACCGGGGTTGCCGATGGGCCCCGGCGGCAGACCGGTGTGGACGTAGGTGTTGTAGGGGTCCCGATTGGAGTGGATCTCCCGCTCGGTGATGCGGATCTCGCTCTGCCCCATCAAATAGTTGTAGGTGGAGTCGAACTCCAGTTTCCGGTTGGTGATGTCGTTGTCCGGTTGGAGACGGTTGTAGACGACCTCCGCCATCTGCTGGAAGTCGTCGTAGGTGATGCCCTCCGCCTGAACCAGACTGGCGACGGTGATCACGTCCAGCGGGGAGTCCAACCCCAGGCCGGCCGCCGCGTCCTCGATGCCGTAGCCCTCGTAGACGTTCAGCGCCCGCTCCACCATCCGCGTCAGGACGTCCTCCGGGTCCATGCCCTCGGCGACGTCGTACCGGGCGGGGAAGAGGAACCCCTCCAGGGGGTCCTTGATGTCGGGGTGGCTGTCGGCCCACTCGGGCAGGTTGAAGTCACCGAGTTGGGCGACCTCCTGCGTGGTGCCCTCCGGAACCCCGAGGCGCTCGTCGATGGCCTGGTAGATCTGCTCGGCCCGCATGCCCTCCGGGATGGTGAGGACGTTGAGCGCCGAGGGGTCGGTGAGGGCGTTCACGGCGGAGGCGGCGGACATCTCCAGGCGGAGGGTGTAGACACCCGCCTGGATGTTGCTCTCCCCGGCCGCGGCGACGAAGGCACCGACACTCTTGACGACCCCGGCGTCCTTGAGGATGTTGCCCATCTGGGCGATCGAGGAGCCCGGCGGGATCTCCACCTGGACCGGATCGGTGCCCTCTCCCGCGAAGTCCTCCGGGGCGGCGAACCGGCTGTTGTAGAACTGGTACCCCTGGTACACGGCGATGCCGAGACCACCGGTGACCAGCACCAGGGCTGCCAGACAGCCGCACCCGGCGCGACGCTTGGGTCGTCCGCCACGGCCGGGGCGCTCCTGCGGGGCATCGCGGTCGGCGAAGTCGTCGGGTCCGCCGAGGTCGTCCGAATCATCGAAATCGTCGAACTCGCGGGAACCGCGGGAACCGCGGGGTGCGTCCGGGCCGTCGAGGGGGTCCGCCTGCCCCCGGCCGCCCCGACGGCGTCCGGTGCCCCGGGGAGCGGGGGGGTCGTCGTTCCCGAAGCCGGTGGAGAAGAAGTCGTGCTCCCCCTGGTCCGGGCCGGGGTCCCAACCCGTCTCGGGATCCGGGCCCGGCGGGTGGGGCGAGGTCCCGGATCGACCGCGCCCCGGGGCGCCCGACGGGTAACCGCCTCCCTGCTCCGGGGCGTACCCGCCATCGGGTGCTCCGTTCCAGCCCTCGGAGCCCTGCGGCGCGCCGGCGCCGCCCCAGCCGCCGTCCCCCGCCTGCTGCGGATAGCCGTAACCGGCGTGGGAACCACCGGCCTCACCCGGATTGCCGTACCAGCCCCCGTCACCACCGGCACCGTGCTGCGGGCTCTGCGGGGCCGCGGACTGCGCCTCCCCGTACCAACCGCCGTCCCCCGCCTGCTGCGGATAGCCGTAACCGGCGCGGGAACCACCGGCCTCACCCGGATTGCCGTACCAGCCCCCGTCACCACCGGCACCGTGCTGCGGGCTCTGCGGGGCCGCGGACTGCGCCTCCCCGTACCAACCGCCGTCCCCCGCCTGCTGCGGATAGCCGTAACCGGCGTGGGAACCACCGGCCTCACCCGGATTGCCGTACCAGCCCCCGTCACCACCGGCACCGTGCTGCGGGCTCTGCGGGGCCGCGGACTGCGCCTCCCCGTACCAACCGCCGTCCCCCGCCTGCTGCGGATAGCCGTAACCGGCGTGGGAACCACCGGCCTCACCCGGATTGCCGTACCAGCCCCCGTCACCACCGGCACCGTGCTGCGGGCTCTGCGGGGCCGCGGACTGCGCCTCCCCGTACCAACCGCCGTCCCCCGCCTGCTGCGGATAGCCGTAACCGGCGTGGGGATCGCCGGACCACTGCTGTTCCCCGCCGGACGGGTAACCGTGTTCGGCGGGTGGGGCATCGGGGTCACCACCCCGGGGCACGTCCCCGTAGAGCGGGTCCGCGGGGTGCCACGGTTCGGAGCCGGAGCCCCGGCCATACTCAGTCATCGATCCCCTTGTGACGCCGGGCGGCAGCCGCCCCCGGAATCCGGGTCCCGGGACCGAACATCCCTTCGCACGACCGGGGATGTTCGAATGGCTGCGGTGTCCTCCGGAACGTTACCGTACCGCGATCAGACAACCACTTCGACGCACTGCCCCGGCGGACCACCCGTGGAGCGTTCGATCTCCAGCGCGTGCTGCAGGATCTCCACCGCCGCCGCCTGGTCGATCCGCGAGCGTCCCCGCCGGCTGTTCACCCCGGCGGCCCTCATCCGTTCGGCGGCGGTGACCGTCGTCATCCGTTCGTCCACCATCCGCACCGGCACCGGGTCGGGGGCCACCGCCAGCTCCACGGCCAGCGCCCGGGCGAACTCCCGGGTCCGCCGGGCGGCGGGGCCCTCCGCGCCGCTGAGCGAGCGCGGGAGCCCCACCACCACCTCCACCGGTTCGTACTCCGCCACCAGGGTGAGGATGCGGCGCCGGGCGGCCGGGACGTCGCGCCCGGGTACGGTCTCCACGGGCGTCGCCAGAACCCCGTCGGGGTCGCAGGAGGCGACTCCGATCCGGGCCTCCCCGACATCGATCGCCAACCGCCGGCCGCGTCGCATCAGGATCGCCCGGCCACGAGCCGTTCGACGGCCTCCACGGCCTCGTCGACGGCGGCCGGGTTCTGCCCACCGCCCTGCGCGACATCGGGCTTGCCACCCCCGCCGCCGCCGAGGGCCTTGGCCGCCACCCGCACCAGATCACCGGCGCGCAGCCCCCGCTCGCGGGCCCCCTCGTTGGTGGCGATCACCGTCAGCGGCCGGTCCTTGACCACGGTGAACAGGGCGACCACGGCCGGGCGGGAGGCCGGGACGCGGCCGCGCACGTCCAACACCAGCCGGCGCAGGTCCTCGGCGGTGGTGCCGTCGGGCACCCGGGCGCTCACCAGCGCGACGCCCTCCACCTCGCGAGCCCCCTCGGCCAGCCCCGCGGCCGCCCGGAGGACCTTCTCGGCCCGGAAGCGGTCGATCTCCTTCTCGGCCTCCCGCAGGCGGCCCAGCATCCCCGAGACCCTCTCCGGCAGTTCCTCCGGCCGGCCCTTCAGCAGCTCGGTGAGCTGCGAGACGACCGTGTGCTCCCGGGCGAGGTAGCGGTAGGCGTCGGTGCCCACGAGCGCCTCCACCCGGCGCACCCCGGAGCCGATGGAGGACTCGCCCAGCAGCTTCACCAGACCCAGCTGGGCGGTGTTGTGCACGTGGGTGCCACCGCACAGCTCCTTGGAGAAGTCGCCGATGGTCACCACCCGCACCCGCTCGCCGTACTTCTCGCCGAACTCCGCGATGGCGCCCTGGCGCCGGGCGTCGTCCAGGCTCATGATCTCGGCGGTGACGTCGAGTTCCCGGCCCAGCACCTCGTTGATCCGCTGCTCGACATCGTTGAGCACGGTGGAGGGCACCGCGGTCGGCGAGCCGAAGTCGAAGCGGAACCGACCGGGGGCGTTCTCCGATCCGGCCTGGGCGGCGGTCGGCCCCAGCGCGTCGCGCAGCGCCTGGTGGGTGAGGTGGGTGGCGCTGTGGGCGCGGGCGATGGAACGTCGACGGGCCACGTCGATCGAACAGTGCGCCGCGGCCCCCACGGTCACCTCGCCGACCTGCACGACACCCTTGTGCACGATGACGCCGGGCACCGGCTGCTGCACGTCGCGCACCTCGATCACCGCCCCGGAGTCCAGCCTGATCCGCCCGGTGTCGGCGAGCTGACCGCCCCCCTCGGCGTAGAAGGGCGTGCGGTCCAGGACGACCTCGACCCCGTCCCCCTCCTGTGCGGCCGGCGAGGAGGCGCCGTCCACCAGGAGGCCGACGACCGTGGCCTCCCCCTCGGTGTGGGTGTAACCGGTGAACTCGGTGGCCCCGGCGACGTCCGCGATGCCCCGGTAGGCGGACATGTCGGCGTGACCGGTCTTCTTGGCCCGCGCGTCGGCCTTGGCCCGTTCCCGCTGTTCCGCCATCAGCCGGCGGAACCCGGCCTCGTCCACGCTCAACCCCTGCTCGGCGGCCATCTCCAGGGTGAGGTCGATCGGGAAGCCCCAGGTGTCGTGGAGCAGGAACGCCTTCTCGCCCGACAGGACCCGGCCCCCGGCCTCCCGGGTCTCGGAGACCGCGGTGTCCAGGATGTTGGTGCCGGCGCGCAGCGTCTTGAGGAACGCCGCCTCCTCGGCGAGGGCCACGGTCCGGATGCGACCACGATCGGTGATCAGCTCCGGGTACTGACGCCCCATGGTGGTGATCACCACCTCCACCAGTTCCCCGGCGACCGGGTCCGTGGCGCCGAGGATGCGCAGGTTGCGAATGGCGCGGCGCATGATGCGACGCAGCACGTAGCCGCGTCCCTCGTTGCCCGGGGTGACGCCGTCGCCGATCAGCATGACGGCGGTGCGCATGTGGTCGGCGATCACCCGCAGCGCGATGTCCCCGCGCTCGTCCTCGCCGTACCGGACGCCGGTCAACTCCCCGGCACGGTCGATGAGAACCCGCAGGGTATCGGTCTCGTACATGTTGCGCACGCCCTGCAGGATCATCGCCAGGCGCTCGAGGCCGAGTCCGGTGTCGATGTTCTTGCTGGGCAATTCCCCGAGGAGGGGGTACTCCTTCCCCTCACCCGGGCCGCGCTCGTACTGCATGAAGACCAGGTTCCAGATCTCCACGTAGCGCTCGTCGTTGACGGCCGGGCCGCCCTCGGGGCCGAAGTCGGGGCCCCGGTCGTAGTTGATCTCCGAGCAGGGACCGCAGGGGCCGGGAACGCCCATGTCCCAGTAGTTGTCCTTCTTGCCCAGCCGCTGGATGCGTTCGGCGGGGACGCCGACCCTCTCCCGCCAGATGGTCTCGGCCTCGTCGTCGTCCTCGTAGACGGTGATCCACAGTCGCTCGGGGTCCAGCCCGTAACCCCCCTGCGACACGGGGGTGGTGAGCAACTCCCAGGCGAGGGTGATGGCCCCCTCCTTGAAGTAGTCGCCGAAGGAGAAGTTGCCGCACATCTGGAAGAACGTGCCGTGCCGGGTGGTCCTGCCCACCTCCTCGATGTCCGGGGTGCGGACGCACTTCTGCACGCTGGTGACGCGCGGCGCGGGCGGGGCCGCCTCACCGAGGAAGTAGGGCTTGAAGGGCACCATCCCGGCGGGGATCAGCAGCAGGGTCGGGTCGTCCGCGATGAGCGATGCCGAGGGCACGACGGTGTGTCCGCGCTCCTCGAAGAAGCTCAGCCATCGGCGGCGGATTTCGGCCGACTCCATCAGTGGTCCTCTTTTCCGGTCGGGTGGTGGGTGGTGTTCCGGGCGGGGCCCCGGGCGGGGGGGCCGGCTGGGCTTGGCGCCGGAGGTACCGGATGTCCTGGCCAAGCACGTGCGGCCGGTGGTGGAGGAGTTGTTGGCGCGCAACGGGTTGGCCCTCCACGATCCGGTCGGCTGGGCGGTGCACCCCGGCGGGCCCCGGA
>NZ_VKHT01000196.1 GCF_014141535.1 Streptomyces alkaliphilus
TCGAGAAGCAGCCCCCTCCACCGTCCCCGGCATCGGGACCGGCCCGGCCGGTCCGGTCCCTCCCGTGCCGTCGCTGATCGCCGCACCCATCGTGACGACCGACGGGGAGGGCGACGAATTCCACCCGGGTGACCCCGGCCGATCAACCACGGCTTTGATGATGTTCAACTCGTCTTTCCCGAAGCCGACTTCGATGTCCGAGGAGCCGACCCCCGGCGTCCCGGGTGCGTGTGGCGGTGTGGGGTCCGCCGCGGAGGCGTACCCGCCGACACATCGACACGCACCGTCCCCGATCCGGAGGCCGTCATCGCCGTCGACCGCCGGGGTGGGGCGAAGCGGTGCGGTGAAGCGGCCCATCGGACCGGATCCGAACCCGCCCGTGGGGCCCGGTCCCCCCGGGCCTCGTGGTCCCCTCCGGTCCCTCCCTCCGCCGGGAGGTCCCGTGGAGGTCGGGGGGACACCGCGCGCGACCGGGGAAGGGCGGTTGAGCCGCCGTACCACGCCCGCGCCGCTCCCCGACCGTTTCGAGCATCCCGACCACGAGGCATCGATGACACAGGACAAGCAGGACCCGCCCGGCACGTTCGCCGCCACCTTCGCCGAGCGGCCGACCCGGGGGCGGCTGGGCCTGCTGCCCGGGCGTCGGGTGTTCATGACCCTCGGGGGCGGTGTCGCGACGGCGGCGGCACTCACCCTCGCGGTGGCGGCGGTGGGCGCGGTGTGGCCCAAGGGGGGTGATCGGACCGAGACGGTGGCCTCCACGGAGGAGCCGCGGGCCTCGCAGTCCCTCCTGCCGCTCCCGGCCCCGGACCCGAAGCCGGAGCCCTCGCCCTCCGAAGAGGAGGAAGAGGGGGAAGAGGGGGAAGCGGAACCCGGTGAGGCCTCACAACCCGTGTACATCCCGCCCGTGCAGCCCCCGCCGGCCCCGGAATCCGCCGATCCAAAAACCGAGGAGGACCCGGAGCCGGAGGCCGGGGACGAGCCGGAGCCGAAGAAGGAGCCCGAACCGGAGAAGGAGCCCGAGCCGGAGCCCCGATCGGTGGGCGACGCCTTCACGGCCGGGGCGACCTACCGCCTGCACGCGGGCACCGGCGCCAACCTCTGCCTGGACATCGGCGCGGACCACACCTCCTCCGGCGTCAACGTCCACCAGTGGGCCTGCAACGGCACGGCCGCCCAGCGCTTCCGCTTCGGCGCGACCGGTACCCCCGACACCTTCACCCTCTCCATCTCGGGCAACTGCCTGGAAGTGGAGAGCAGCCAGACCGGTCCGGGAGCCAACGTCCGGATGTGGTCCTGCAACGGCACCGCCACCCAGCAATGGCGGGTGGAGCCCCTCGGCAACGGCGCCCACCAACTGGTCGCCTCGCACAGCGGTCTCTGTCTCGACGTGCGCAGCAGCTCCACCGATCGCGGGGCCAACGTCGCACAGTGGCCCTGCAACTCCTCCGTCGCCCAGACCTGGACCCTCGAACGCCTCTGAGGGCGAGGGGGCGGGGTGCCTTCGCCGGCGGGCCGGCGTCCCTCGGTCCCGGTCCCCGGCCGGCGTTGCCGCAAGGCCCGGTCCGCGACCGGACGGCCACCGCCGAACCGGACGGGGGACGGAAGCGGCCCGTCGCCTTCCGTGAAGTCGGTGGAAGGCGACGGGCCCGGGCCGGGACCCACACGTCAGACGTTCGCGCCCTGGAGCTCCCGGGACCCGGAAGCGGCGGCCGGCGGGGCCTCCTGCGGCCGATCGGCGAGCTTGAGCCAGACCACGCCGGCGATGATGACGGCCAGCCACATGGCCTGGAACGCGGTGAGGGTCTCGTTGAAGACGACGGGGCTCAGCAGCGCGGCGCCGACCGCTCCGATGCCCGCCCAGACCGCGTAGCCGATGCCGACATCGATGGTGCGCAGCGCGACGCTGAGCGCCCAGAGGGTCAACAGGAAGAACACCACGGCCACCAGTGACCAGGTCAACCGGGTGAAACCCTCGCTGCCACCGACGGCGAGCGCGTAGCCGACCTCGAATCCCCCGGCGAGGAGGAGCATGGCCCAGGAGCGGGCCGGGTTGGGAGCGGAGTTGGACATGGGGGTGGATCCTTTCGTGGGAAGGACTGGTGGGGGTGACTCGGACGGGGCACGACGGGGTGCTCAGGCGGCACCGCTGAGCTGGAGGCCGACGACCCCGCCGATGATGACGACGATGCCCAGCGCCTTGCGCCAGTTCAGACGCTGACCGAAGAGCAGTGCTCCGAGCAGGGTGATGCCGACACCGGCGACGGAGGTCCAGATGGCGTAGCCGACACCGACGTTGAAGGTCAGCAGCGCCAGGCTGAGGAAGTAGGTGGCCGCGGCGCCGCTGAGCAGGGTCGCCGCCGTCCACCGGCGGTTGGTGAAGCCCTCGGCCCTACCGGCGGAGAGGGCGACGGCAATCTCGAAGATGATCGCGATACCGAGGTGGAGCCACTGCATGGGAGGTCCCTTCGTTCGATGGGGGTTGGGCGTCGCGGGGCCGGCCGGGGCCCGCGTCGTCACGGGCACGGTGGTCCGGCGGTGGAAACGGCTTGGCGGGAGACCCTCGGGTGTGGGCCCGCCCCGGCATGAGGTCGGTCCCCGGGGCGGTGGTCGGGTCCGGCCCGTATCCGCCTCGTCCCGGGCCGGGGCCTCGGCGTCGGAGCACGAAACCTCCAATGAGGTTGCTTGTACTTGCAACTAAAAAAACGCCCGAGTGGTCCCGGCTCGCGACCGGGGAACGGCAGGAGTTTGCATGAGCATGTATCTTGTTGTCAAACGGTGATCCAGGGAGACAGCGATGACAACCCCACCCGCCGAGCCCTCGCGGGCCTCCGACCGGACCGTGTGGAACCGGGTCCTCGCCCTGCACACGCACGTCGAACGCAAGCTGGCCCTCGAGTTGCAGCGCCGCCACGGGCTCGGTCTGTCGGAGTACCGATCCCTGGAGCACCTGCACCACGCCGAGAAGAGCGAACTGCGCATGCAGGACCTGGCCGAGCGGGTGGGCCTGGGGCAGTCCTCGGTGACGCGCCTGGTGGGACGCCTGGAGGCGGCCGGGTTCGCCTACAAGGATCTGTGCCCCTCGGACAGGCGCGGCGTCTACGCCGTCATCACCGACGAGGGGCGGGAACGCTACCGAGCCGCGCGCGCCACGTACACGGAGGCGCTGTCCTCGGCCATCGACACCTTCGCCGACGACCCCGGGCTCGGCCCCACCGTCCATGCCCTGCGCGCGGCCGGGGGCTGACCCCGGTCACGGCGCGATCGCTCCCACGCGGCCCGGCCCCCGCCGGCCCGGCCCGGGGGCGGTGGCGAGGCCCCCCGCCCGGTGCTGTGCTGGATATCCGGACACCCGGACACCCGCCCGTGGCCCACCACGGCACCGCCGAGCGGAGGGAAGAGGGAACACGATGACCGCGCAGGCAGGCAAGTCCCGACCCCTGATCCGGTGGTTCGACGACCTCACCCGCGCCGACGTCCCGGAGGTGGGGGGCAAGAACGCCTCCCTCGAGGAACTCACCCGAAGCCTCACCCCTTACGGCATCCGGGTACCCCCGGGCTTCGCGACCACCGCCCGCGCCCACACCGACCTCCTCGACGCGGCCCACCTGCGTCCCCGCGTCGAGGAACACCTCGCGACCCTCCGGGACGGCCGGGACCTCGCCCCGGTGGGCCGGGCCATCCGTGACCTGACCCTGCGCTCCCCCTGCTGGAGGAACTCGCGGACGCCATCAAGGCCGCCTACCGCGAACTGGGGCGCCGCACGGACACGACCGACCCCGACGTGGCGGTGCGCAGCAGCGCCACCGCCGAGGACCTGCCGGAGGCCGGCTTCGCCGGACAGCAGGAGAGCTTCCTGCACATCAGCGGCGAGGAGGAGCTGTTGGCGGCCTGCCGACGCTGCCACGCCTCCCAGTTCACCGACCGGGCGATCAGCTACCGCGAACACCACGGCTTCGACCACCTCGCCGTGGCACTCTCCGTCGGGGTGCAGCTCATGGTCGGCTCCGACCGGGCCGGCGCCGGGGTGATGTTCACCCTCGACACCGACAGCGGCTTCCCGCACATCGCGCTGATCAACGCCGCCCCCGGGCTGGGGGAGTCCGTCGTCTCCGTGCTCGTCCCACGTGCGGGTCCACCCGATGGCCCCGGCCCGGTTCGAGGAGGTGACCGTCGAACACGACCGCGCCCTCATCGAAGAGCTGACCCGGGGTTACGCCGAGCGGGGCGACTATTTCGTCGACCGCCTCGCCGACGGCATCGGGCGCATCGCCGCCGCCCGGTGGCCCCGCCCGGTCGTGGTCCGCATGAGCGACTTCAGGGCCAACGAGTATGCCCGCCTCATCGGCGGCGCGGCGTTCGAACCGGTCGAGGAGAACCCCATGCTCGGCCGGCGCGGCGCCTCCCGCTATCACAGCGAGGGCTACCGCGACGGGTTCGCCCTGGAGTGCCGGGCGATCCGCCATGGCGGAGTGCGGCCTGCCGCGAGGCAAGCGTGACCTGCGGGTTCAGGTGATGGCCGAGATCCCCGCCAACATCATCCTCGCCGACCGCTTCGCGGAACGCTTCGACGCGTTCTCCATCGGCAGCAACGACCTCACCCAACTCACCCCGGGCGTCGACCGGGACTCCGCGCTCCTCGCCCCGCTCTTCGACGAACGCGCCCCGGCCGTCCCGGACAGCGTCCGCCGATTGATCGACCTGGCCCACCGGGCCGGGCGGCCCGTGGGGCTGTGCGGGCAACGCCCCGGCGACGACGCCGACTTCGCACGACTCCTGGTCCGCGCCGGCATCGACTCGATCTCCGTCGCGCCGGACAGCTTCCTGGCGGTCAAGGAGAACGTCGCCGCCGCCGAACGCGAGATCGCCGAACACCGGGAACACCACGCGGCATGAGCCGGGAGACACCCCCGGGGCCCGGTCGGGGCGCCGTCACGCCGAGGTGTCCGCCCGGTGCCGCCGCTCCAGGCCGTCGAGCAGCAGGTCGAGCCCGAAACCGAACGCGTCCTCCCGGATGTCCCCGGGCTTCAGGGCCTGCTCGGTGATCATCTCGGCCAGGTGCGGATAGGTGTCCTCCGGCATCCGGTCGAGCATGTCCCCGGCGACCGTGGCCGCTTCGGGCGCCGAGTCGAACGGCAGGCTCGCCTCCTGGAGCACGAAGCCGTACACGTAGCTGTCGATGGCCGAGAGGGCGTGCGCGGCCAGGGCGGGCGGGAAACCCGCCCGGCGCAGGGTGCCGATCACCGCGTCGTGGTGGCGCAGGGTGGCCGGACCGGGACGGGCCCGGGAGTCCATCAGTCCGATCGCCCAGCGGTGCCGGGTCAGGGCGGCGCGGGCGGAGAACGCCCGGTCGCGCATGGCGGTCCGCCAGTCCGCCTCCGGTGACGGCAGTTCGATCCCGGCGAAGACGGCGTCCACGATGCCGTCCAGGACCGCCGCCTTGTTCGGGACGTGGTGGTACAGGGACATCGCCTCCACGCCCAGCCGATCGGCCAGTGCGCGCATGGTGAGCGCGCCGATGCCGCGCTCGTCGGCGAGCAGGACCGCGGTGCGCAGGATGCGTTCCGCGCTCAGCGGTGCCCGCTTCCCGTCCTCCGCGCCGGTCTTCCCGGTCATCTTCCGCCCTTTCCCTCGCCGGCTGGTGGGCTGTGCGCCTTGACGCGACTTTACGCCGTAAGGCAGCCTTACGGCGTAAGCTGACCTTACGCCGTAAGGTAGCGTCCGTGCGGCCCCGCACGGACACGGGAAGGGGAACGGAATGAGCGACCACGACATCGCACGGGACGGAGCCGGGCCGTCCGGGACCGCCGGTACCGGCCGGGTCTGCGTCATCGGCGCGTCGGGCAAGCTGGGCCGGTACATGGTGCGGCACGCGCTGGACCGGGGCTACCGCGTCACCGCCGTCTGTCGGGACAAGAGCGTCGGCAAACTCGAGGAGTTCGCCGACCGGATCACCCTCGTCCCCGGCGACACCGACGATCCCGAGGTCATCGGCCGGGCCGTCGCCGGATGCGACGGCGTGCTGACGGTGCTGGTGCCGTGGGGCGTGCACGGCTACGCCTCGGGCACCGCGCAGGCGGTGCTCGACCACGCACCGGTCGACTCCCGCCTGGTCTTCTCCTGCGGATGGCACATCAGTCGCGACGGCAGGGACGTCTACCCCCTCCGCTTCCGCGTGGCGGCGGCCGTCGTCGGGCCCCTCGCCCGACTGCTGCGCGTCGTCGACGTCAAGGACCAGGTCGAGGCGTGCCGCCGGATCTTCGCGAGCGACCGACGCTGGACCGTGGTGCGCGGCAGCGACCTGGAGGAGGGCGAGAGCCAGGGCCTGCCGGTGTGGAGCCGCCACGTCGGCGACCCGGTGCTGAGCAGCAACCTCACCCGCCGGGTGGACTTCGCGCTGTTCATGGTGGAGGCGATGACCGACGACTCCCTCGTCCACGAGGCCCCCGCCATCGTCGGCTGCCGGACCCCCTCGGCACTCGCCCGGACCGCCGGCGCCTGACCGCCGTCCTCCCCCTCCAC
>NZ_VKHT01000197.1 GCF_014141535.1 Streptomyces alkaliphilus
CCCCTGTACATCCCGCCCGCACAGACCCCGCCGGCCCCGGAGTCCGCCGAACCGGACCCCGACCCGGACCCGGAAACCGACTCCGGGTCCGATCCCGACACGGCGGAGGAGACCGACGAGGAGGCGGAGCCCCGGTCGGCCGACACCTTCGCGGCCGGCGCGACCTACCGTCTGCGCACCGGCACGGGACCCGATCTGTGCCTGGACACCGCTTCCGACCCCACATCCTCGGGCGTCAACGCCCACCAGTGGGCCTGCGGCGCCACGGCCGCCCAGCGTTTCCGTTTCGGCGCGACCGGCACTCCGAACACCTTCACCCTCTCCATCTCGGGCAACTGCCTGGAAGTGGCGGACGGCGAGACGAAGCCGGCCGGGAACGTCCGGATGGGGCCGTGCACCGGAGCGCCCTCCCAGCAGTGGCGGGTGGAGCCGCTCGGCAACGGCGCCCACCACCTGGTCGCGGTCCACAGCGACCTCTGCCTCGACGTGGCGAACAACTCCACCAACCGGGGCGCCAACGTCGGCCAGTGGCACTGCAACGACACCGGTGCCCAGGACTGGACCCTCGAACGCCTCTGAGGCCGGCTGGGCGGTCGGCGTTCCCCGGGTCGCGAGGCGGGGAACGCCAACCCGGGCGAGCACCCGGGCTCCAACGACGGCGCCCATCCACTTCTGACCGGCCGCTCTCACGGCTTCCGGCCCGGGAGAGCCCGTCTCACCCTTCCGGGAGTGGGAGGGGAGTGGACCGGTAACGCACCCGTGGAGGAGTGAACGACTTCCTCCTCCCCCCACATCGGGGAGAGCGCGTCGGCGGGACGTCGGTCAGTCCTGCGGTTCCAGGGTGCGCAGCAGGTCGAGCAGATCCTGCAGCGGGGTCAATTGGTCGTCGGTGATGGGGTCGGGACTGAAGTGCATCAGGCTGTTGCGGAAGCGGCGGCACTCCTCCAGGTCCTCGATGAACCCGTTCCGATCGATGTCCCAGCCCAGCGCGGCCCAGTTCTCCTCTTCCTCGAAAACGTACTTGTAGGCCCCGAAGTTGAGGTTGTCCACGGACTTCACCCGACCTCCGTTGCGAACGACCTTCCTGACACGATCCAGGGGGAGGTGCCGGTCGACGACCAGGCGCAGGCGCTGTTCGATCTCCTCGACGAGGACGAAGGGGCGCACGCGTGAACCGAACTGCTCCGCCAGGTCGGAGGCGGTGATCAGACCGCGAACACGGTGCTCGTGGTCGTGGACGAAGACATATCCGAAGCGCTGGATGGTGCCGATCGCCTCGAGGAGGTCCTCGGAGAGACCGACCTCCTTTCGCGGGCCGGTGGCGGCCTCCAGATCCGGGTTCGGGGTCCGCATGCGGGCCCGCCCGACCGACTCCCAGCTCACCACTCCGCGCAGCCGCCCCTCGGCGTCGAGAACGGGAACCTGGCTGTAGTTCCGTCGCGCCATGATCGTCACGGCCTTCCGCAGGTCATCCCCGACCCGCACCCCTTCGGGCATGCGGTTCGCGGATTCCAGATTGCTCACCCGGTACGCCACGACGGTGCGTGGCCCCGTGTCCTCCTCAGCCTGCCCGCGCACGGCCCGGGCGGCGTTTCGGACATCCTCAGGGAGTTTCGCGTCCTCGGCGGTGCGGGTCACCGCGCTCTTCCCCGACTCGTCCGGCTCGGAACCCCCGGCCAAGATGGTGACGCGGCTGTCCAGGGAGCCCTCGGTGAACGGTGGCACGGTGATCAGACCCTTGTCCCGCAGGTCGGCGGTGATTCGCTTGATGGCCTCCGGAGAACGGCGCCGCACGTCCCACACGGCGAGGAAGTCGCGTACCGAGAGTTCGAGGGAGTCCTCGGCGGAGCGGCCACGCACTTCCTCGACCAGCTTCGTGGGGCCGGTCAGTTCGGCGGCGAGCTCGTCGGCCTCGGGGTCGCCCGGGTCGAGCTTTCCCCCGGCCATGACCCCCACCCGTTCCGCGGCCCCGTACCGACCGAGTTCGAAGACGGTCAGCAGGGAGCCCAGACTGCTCAGCAGGTCGGGCCTGAACGCTCCTCGGTCGATGTCTCGGACGAGCCACTCCACCCGCCGGGTGTGGCGGGTGCCCTCCTCGGCCTCCGGCCGGTACGCGTAGTCACCCACCACTCGACCGATGTTCACCACGCCGGACTTCAACGGCATGACGACCAGGTCGCCGGCCGCGATCTCGTTGACGAAGCGGTGGATCTGTCCGGCCCAGTTGCCGATCGTGTAAGGGCCCTCACCGGGATAGGCCCCGGCCACGGCGGCCCTGACCTCGTCCCGCGTGGTGCCGCCCAGGTCGCCCAGACCACGCCAGCCGATGATGAGAACACCATCCTCCAGCGCCGCCCGTTCCCGCTCCCGGTCCTCCCCGACTCGCACTCCCCAGGCCCGCATCTCGCCCCTCCCACAGGTGTCACGACGTGTGATCGAGGAGCGACCCTACAACGCCGGTGACGCCAACTCCCTGCCGGTGAAGGAGGGGTGTGCGAAAAGCATCGGTGCCGGCCGTATTCCACCCCCTGGCTGTCACGAAGTCCGCGAACTGCCCGGCATGACGTGCCGGCGGCCATCGAGTGGGTCCCGTGCCCGTGGCGAAAATCCGCCCTACACCATCGCCGGTGTCCCGACATCGGCCGCCGGCCGGATGAGCGAGTGCAGCTTCTCGCGGGTTTCCGGGTCGGTGGAGTGGATGATCGTGCCGATCATGCTCCGGGTCAGCAGCACCTTGTAGGTGTTGCGGATGAGCCGGTCCACATCCTCGTCGGGGGTCGTCGAGGTGAAGGTCGAGTCCTTGGAGGCGGTGCGGTCCACCACCCAGCGGTCGGTGCGCCACACCAGGTCCGGACCGATGATCACGCCCGCCCAGTCGTACTCGAAGCCCTGCGCGGTGTACACGCACCCCACCTGGCCGAACCCGGCGTCCTCGGTGGCCCACAGCGCCGAGGGCGGCGCCCCGAGCACGGACCGATCACCCTGCAGGTTCCACGGCCGCGCCCAGTCGCCGATGACCACGTCGGCGGGCAACTCCGTCGTCTTCGGGGTGACCTTGCTCCACTTCCAGCAGTAGCCGGCCGTCATGCGGGCGCCGTACCCCTCCTTCCGGCGGGCGAGCAGGAACTCCTCCATCTCCCGGGGGCTCTCGGCGGTCAGCACCTCCATCCGACCGTCCGGCTCCCATACGGGTGGCCCGTCCCCCTCGCCCTCCAGACCGAGCAATCCCACGACCCACCGCTCGTAGGCGGCGCTGCCGCCGCACCGGTACTGCCCGTCCAGCTCCACCAGGACCGACTCCACACCCATCCGCCCTGCCGCCGCCAGGATCTCCTCCGGGGTGCCCATCTCGCCCGGCCGCACCACCTGGTGCCGGTCGAGCAGGAACACCGGCACCCGGGCGGCGGCGATCAGCTCCTCCACCTGGGGGCGACCGGTGCGCAGCTCCGCCTTCGTCCAGCGATTGGCGGAGGTCTTGCGCAGTCGGTGGGCCTCGTCGCAGATGAGGGCGTCCAGTTCGTTCGGCTCGGCGGCCTGGAAGCTGTTGAAGTACTTGAACAGGTCCCGCACCACGGGCTTCCGGCGCCCGGCGACCCGCCGCATGGTCTTCGTGAAGGACTGGGAGCCGGTGGCGTGCAGCGCGGTCTCCCCGCGCCGGTACAGCTCCCCGAGGATGGAGAGGGCGATCACGCTCTTGCCGGAGCCGGGCCCGCCGGTCACCACGACGACCCGCTTGCCGTTGGAGCGCCGCGACTCCCGCACGGCCGACATCACCAGCTCGTACGCCTCCCGCTGCTCGGCCAGCAGCACGAACTGCTCGCGGTCGCGCACCTCCTCCGCCGCCACCGACATCAACTGCTTCGACGGTCGCGCCTTGGCGTCGATCAGCAGGTCGGCCGCATCGGCCCCGGGTGCGGGGGCGAGCCGGGAGCGCAGGAAGTCCAGGAAGGCGCCCCGCCGGTCGCCGGTGTACAGCCGGCCGAGCCGGTTCTCGCCGACGGCCCGCAGCCCGGCGACACCGGCCTCCCCGGCGTTGTGCAGGAACGCCACCCCGGCCAGGGAGTCCGGCATCCGCTCCACGGCGCCGTTGAAGGACTTCAGGTACGCGCAGTAGTCCCGGACCTGCTCGATCGGGTTGAGCACCGACCGGGGGTAGGAGTCCACCCGGCACAGCGCCGGGTTCTCCTCGTCCGGGTAGGCGGCGCTCCACTGCTTCAACTCCACCAGCACGTACGACGGATCGCCGGTGGTCGGGTGGACGCCGGCGAGGACCGCGTCCACCCGTTTGCTGGTCAGCGGCAGGCCGTACTCCAGGAGCACCTCCACCTCCCCGAGCCCCGCCTCGTTCAGGGCGTTGACGAGAGCGGGGATGCTGCGTTCCCAGGAACGCCGCTCCGAGGCACCGGGCCGATGGCGGTATCGGTGCGCGAAGTTCTCGATCAGGTGCAGGGTCAGCGACCCCTCGAGGAGACGGGCGGCCACGGACGCCGCGGACTCACGGAACAGCAAGGACATGCCCCCGGACAGCACGAAGAGAACTCGTGCGGGTGGGGGCATGTCCTGCGACGCTCCGCGAGGGCGGAGCGGGAAGCCCGTCGGGCCGCTGAGATGGCCCTCGCCATCCTAGGGGAACGCGACGATCACGGAGAGGTGATCCCCTCGGTCCCGGACGGCTCCCCCGGGCGGGGGCGGCGACCTCGGGGGAGCGGAGGACGGTTCGGCGTCGGCGCGGTGAACCGGGGAGGTTGACGATTCCGACTCCGGACTGCTCGGGGCCGGGGGCGGAGCCGGGCGGAGCCGGCGTCCCACCGCCTCCCATCGGCGAGCGGGCGCAGTCGCACGTACGGGCCGATAGGACCCATCACCCGCCCGGTGCGATTCAGCAGGATGTCGTGCACGATCTCCCCGGTCCGGGGAACCTGTGCGCCGGTCACGGGGTCGCCCCCTTCGGATGGCATCGGCGAGCGCCCGGGTCACGGTGGGGGAGCACACCTCGAAGTGGCGCCCGGGTGCGGATTGGGGCGTCCCCCGTCCCGGCCCCATGGGGCGGTACGCGATGGCCGGACGGGACCGGGTCGGGGGTGTGCCGACATGCGACACATGCAAGAGTTGCTATATGGTGATGTGGCAATGGGTTGTCCCGGTGTGAGTCCCGGGCGGCCACATCAACACGTGAGGAGTCCGTCATGACCACCGCCACCGAGCACCGCACGCACGAGGGCCACGACCACGCCCACGGCGAGGGCTGCGGCCACGTCGCCTTCCCCCACGGGGACCACGTCGACTACGCCCACGACGGTCACATCCACCGTGCCCACGACGGCCATGTCGACGAGTGCGGCCCCTCCGGTCACGCGGTGCACGAGGGCCACGACCACGTTCACGGCGAGGGCTGCGGCCACGTCGCCGTTCCGCACGGCGACCACGTGGACTACCTGCACGACGGTCACCGGCACGCCGCGCACGAGGGCCACTGGGACGACCACTGAGCGATCGTCCGGGGGCTCACGGGCTACTGGGAATCATTGTCACTTGCTAATATGTGCATGTGACGATGATTCCCCCTCCCGCGACGGAGGACCCGCTGGAGGCCCTGCGGGCCGCCAGTGATCTGCTGCGCGCGCTGGCCTCGCCCGTGCGCGTGGGCATAGTGCGGGAGCTGGCCGAGGGCGGGAAGTGCGTCCACGAACTGGTGGACGCGCTCGGCATCAGTCAGCCGTTGGTCTCCCAGCACCTGCGGGTGCTGCGCACCTCCCGCATCGTCACCGTCCGGCGCCGGGCCCGCGAGGCCGAGTACAGCCTGGTCGACGACCACATCGCGCACATCGTCCTGGACGCCATCCGCCACGCTCACGAGTAGCCGGCGGCCGGCCGCGGGCGGCGGCCCGGATCAGGAGCGCCCCGGCGCGAGCCGGGCCGGGGCGTCGGCCGCCGGAAGGTGGATCCAGCCCTCCACGGCGGCGGCCCCTTCCTCCTCCGCGCCTCCCGGCCGGGAGGTCAGCCCGAGGACGGCGCACCGGGCGGTCAGGGCGGCGATCAGCGCGTCGAAGGCGTGCTCGTTCCCCTCGTACGCCGCCCGCGCGCCGGGTTCGAACCGCAGCCACGGCATCACCCCCACCAGCGCCCCGGTGGACCGCGCGCCGGCCAGGCCCCACACCGCCCGGGAGCCCGCCGGGTACACCTCCACCACCCGTCCGGTGTCGGTCCGGTCCACCGGGTGCCCGCGTTCGGCGAGGTGGTGGGCCAGGTGCGCCCACCGGGCGGCGGTCGCCCCGAGTTTGTCCATCGACACCGACAGCGGCCCGCGCCCGGTCAGGGGGCGGAGCGCGGCGTCGGTGACCCGATCCGTCATCCGCAGTCGCAGGTCGCGGTAGTGCCCCTCCCGGTCGGCGTGGCCGGGCCAGGGCCGGTGATCGGCGTGGGCGGCGACGGCCTCGGCGAAGGCGATCGGCCAACCGAACGGGCAGTCGACCCCCGCCCCCTCGCCGTCCCCGAGGCCGGAGAGCAGGTCGAGCAGGTAC
>NZ_VKHT01000198.1 GCF_014141535.1 Streptomyces alkaliphilus
CCCGATGACCCACCCGATGACGGAGAGATGATGCGCAGCACACCGGCGCTGTCCCTGCTCGCCGTGGGCGTGGCCCTCGCCGCCGTCACCGGCCTGGCCGGACTCGGTGACGATCCGGCCGCCCCGCGCCCGGCCGGTGAGACCGGTCGCGCCCCCGTCGAGCGCACCACACTGGTCTGTCCCCAGCCCACCCGGGGTGAGGGTGCCACGACCTGGTACACCGCCTTCACCCCCGAGGTCGAGGGGCCCGCCGACGGTCCGATCGGTGTGGCGGAGCTGACCCCGGCTCCCGAACACCGCACGGATGGTGATCCCGCGGAGGGCGCCGACGACTCCGATGACGCCGAGGACACGGACGCGGACGCCGCCGAGGACGGGGACGCCGAGGACGGGGAGGCCGAGGACACGGACACCGACGACTCCGATGATGGGGACGCGGACGCCGCCCAGGACGCCGAGGACGCCGACGTCCCCGCCGGTGTGCTCGCCCTCGAGGAGCCCGGCGCCCCCGTCGCCGACTCCACCAAGGACGCCGACGCCCCCGCGCTCACCGGCACCGCCTCCGGCCGGCTCGCCCCCGGTTGGACCGTGCAGCAGACCACCCGGGTGCCCTCCGGCACCGGCCGGGGTCTGCTCGGGACCGCCTGCCAGACCCCGGACACCGGGTTCTGGTTCGCCGGCGCCTCCACCGTGGACACCCGCACCGACTACGTCCACCTGATCAACCCCGACGACTCGGCGACCGTGGTCGACATCGAGCTGTACGGGCAGGAGGGCCGTCTGGAGAACCTCTTCGACGAGGGCGTGACGCTGCCCCCGAACCGCGGTGTCCCGGTCCGCCTCTCCACCCTGACCGACTCCGCCGAGACCAACCTGGTCGTGCACGTCACCGCCCGCACCGGCCGGATCGGCGCGCAGATCGAGGCCATCGACGACCAGTTGGGCACCGACTGGCTGCCCGCGACCACCGCGCCCGCCGCCGGGCCCGCCCCGATCGTCCTGTCCGGCATCCCGGAGGACGCCGAGACCGTCCGGCTCGTCGCGCTCAACCCCGGCGACACCGACACCACCTTCGGGATCCGTTTCATCGGTCCCTCCGCCACCATCACCCCGGCCGGCAACGAGTCCGTGCACCTGAGGTCGAGGCTGTTGGAGTCGGTGGACCTGGGCGACGTGACCCGGGGCGAGGCGGGAGCCCTGTTGCTGCTGCCGCCCGAGGGCGTCGAGCGCGTGCCCGTCGTCGCCGGGCTGCGCATCACCCGGGGCGAGGGGGAAGAGCAGGAGATGGCCTTCGTCTCCGGCACGGCCCCGTTGGAGCGGCGCGCGAGCGCGGCCGGCAACACGGAGAAGGGCACCGAGCTCTTCCTCACCGCGCCGGGGGAGGATGTCGAGGTCACCGTGACGCTCTCGTCCGGCACCGACGGCGGCGGCGCCGTCACCGAGACGCACACCGTCACCGGCGGCACCACGCTCGCCGTCACGCCGGGAGCCGCCGACGACCTGGAGGGCCGCTACGCCCTGACGGTCGAGCGCACCGGCGGTGGTCCGCTGTACGCGGCCCGCTCCCTGACCATGACCACCCGGGACATCCCGATGTTCACCGTCCAGTCCCTGCCCGACGACCGCTCCACGGTTCAGGTGCCGGAGACCGGACGGGACCTCGGGGTGCTCACCCGCTGAGCGGAACCGGGCCGGGACCACCGGGCCACCGACGTGACGGGGCGGTGCCCTCCGCCGGGAGGGCACCGCCCCGTCACGTGTGCGAAGGCGTCGCCCCTCGCCGCTCACTCCTCGCCGTAGCGCGGGTCCACCGACTCGGGGGCCAGCCCCAGCAGGTCGGCGGCCTGCTCCACGACCACCTCGTGCACCAGGGCCGACCGCTCGTCCCGCCCCCGGCTGCGCAGTTCGATCGGCCGGCGATAGACCAGGATCCGGTCCGGGCGGCCGTCGCGCCCGCGCAGCACACCGCCCAGCGGCACGGAGTCCGGGCCGCCGGCGCCGGTCGGCAGCTCACCGGTGGGTGGCACCTCCAGCACGTCGAACTCCACCCGGGCCAGTTGGGGGAGCCGTCGCCGCAGCCGATCGGCGGAGTCCTCGACCAGACCGTGGAAGGTCTCCGCCCGGGTCACCGCCAGCGGAACCCGGGGCGGCGCGATGGGGCCGCGCATGCCGCGACCGTGCCGGTCCCGGTGCCGGCGTCGTCCGGGAGGTGTCGCCGAGGTCCCGCTGCGGTCGTCCATCGTCTCCGACCATAGATGAAGCCGATCGGCGGCAGGAGGACGCGTGGACCGATAGACGGGGTGACTTCCGGACGAACTTCCGGACGAAACGGCACGATGCGACCATGTCCCGGCCATCCCCGCACGACACGGGAGGGTGACGGGGCCGTCATGCGTCGCGACCCGCTCAGGAGTGCGGTACGGTCCAACATCGTGAGCCCCGTACGTCGCTGTTCGCGAACCGCGTGCGGCCGTCCCGCCGTGGCGACGCTGACGTATGTCTACGCGGACTCCACGGCGGTCCTCGGTCCCCTCGCGACCTATGCCGAGCCCCATTGCTACGACCTGTGCGCCGAGCACTCCGAGCGGCTCACCGCGCCGCGTGGCTGGGAGGTCGTGCGCCTGGCGCCGGATCCCCGGGCCCCGCGTCCCGTCGGCGACGACCTCGAGGCCCTCGCGGACGCCGTCCGCGAGGCCGCCGGGCCACCCCGGCAGGCGTCCCCGGAGGAACGCGGTCGCGGCCGTGAACGTGACCGGGACCAGGACCGGGAGCGCTCCCGCGAGCGTGGCCGGGACCGCTCCGGTCGTTCCCCCTCCCGCGGCACCGGCGAGCCGACCGAGGTGGTCCGCCGCGGGCACCTGCGGGTGCTGCGCTCCCCGGACCCCTGAGTCCCCGGGGCCGACACGCCCGACACGCGCCCGCGCCGGAACGCCCTCGGCCGCGGCGCACGGCCGACCCTCCGACAGCCGGTCGTCCCCGGTATCCCGGTCGTCCCCGGGGCCCCGTACGCGCGATCTTCGGCCGGCTTCCCCTTCGACGTCCGCATATGCGCCCGTATCCCCCCGGTCGTAACATCCAATCGGTAGATTGGCGTGGTCGATCGCACCGGGTGTTCCCGGCACGACGGACCGTTCGGGCACCCGGGCAGCGCCGCCCCGTGCCGGCGGGGCCCGCCCGCGCCGCGCCCGTCCGACCCCCGAGCCGCCGAGCCGGGTCGGGCCGGTACCCCGGCGTCGGCGGGACGCCCCGCGCCGAACCATCGGGAACCACATCGAGGACGAGGGGTGAGCTGTGCCGGATCTGTCGCAGATCGTGAAGGCGTACGACGTACGGGGTGTGGTCCCGGACCAGTGGGACGAGGAGCTGGCCCGCCTCTTCGGAGCCGCCTTCGCCGAGGTCGCCGGGGACGGGGACGCCCCCGCCGGCGGTGTCGTCATCGGCCACGACATGCGCCCCTCCTCGCCGGGCCTGGCCCGCGCCTTCGCCGAGGGCGCCGCGAGCCGGGGCGCCGACGTGACCGCCATCGGCCTGTGCTCCACCGATCAGCTCTACTACGCCAGCGGCGCGCTGGGTCTGCCCGGCGCGATGTTCACCGCCAGCCACAACCCGGCCCGCTACAACGGCATCAAGATGTGTCGGGCCGGCGCCGCGCCGATCGGGCAGGACAGCGGCCTGGCCGAGATCCGCGCCCTGGTCGAGCGCTGGGCCGACGCCGGCGGCCCCCCGGCCCCCGTGGCCGGGGTCGGCGAGGGCGCCCTCACCGAACGGGACACCCTGCGGGACTACGCCGCCCACCTGCGCACCCTGGTGCCGCTGGAGGACATCCGCCCGCTGCGGGTGGTCGTGGACGCGGGCAACGGCATGGGTGGCCACACCGTGCCCACCGTCCTGGAGGGCCTGCCGGTCACCCTGGACGCCATGTACTTCGAGTTGGACGGCACCTTCCCCAACCACGAGGCCAACCCCCTGGACCCGGCCAACATCGTGGACCTGCGGGCCCGGGTGCGGGAGACCGGCGCCGACCTCGGCCTGGCCTTCGACGGTGACGCCGACCGCTGCTTCGTGGTCGACGAGCGGGGTGAGCCCGTCTCCCCCTCCGCCGTCACCGCGCTGGTCGCCGCCCGCGAGCTGGCCAAGCACCCCGGCGGGACGATCATCCACAACCTGATCACCTCCCGGGCCGTCGCCGAGGTGGTCCGGGAACACGGCGGCACGCCCGTGCGCACCCGGGTCGGCCACTCCTTCATCAAGGCCGAGATGGCCCGCAGCGGCGCCGTCTTCGGCGGCGAGCACTCCGCCCACTACTACTTCCGGGACTTCTGGAACGCCGACACCGGCATGCTGGCCGCCCTGCACGTGCTGGCCGCCCTCGGTGAGCAGGACCGTCCGCTCTCCGCGCTGGTCGCCGAGTACGACCGGTACCCCTCCTCGGGGGAGGTCAACAGCACCGTCGCCGACCAGGCGGCGAGTCTGGCCACCGTCCGCGAGGCCTACGGTGACCGACCGGGCGTGGAACTGGACGAGCTGGACGGTCTGACCGTGAGCGCCGCGGACTGGTGGTTCAACCTCCGCGCCTCCAACACCGAGCCGCTGCTGCGACTGAACGTCGAGGCCGACGACGCCGCGACGGTCGCCAAGGTCCGCGACGAGGTGCTGGGCCTCATCCGGATCGGCTGACACCGGTGGGGCCGGCGCGGCGGGACACCCGGAAGCCGGGTGTCCCGCCGCGCGTGGCCGCCCCCGCGACCGGCCGGTAGGGTGAATCACGGGCCGGGAACCGCCAACGGCCCCCGAGAATCGCCTGTCACGGACCGTTTCGACCTCCCCGGGAACCCCACATGTCGCTCGTTGACGCCGGACTGCTCGACCTCCTGGCCTGCCCCGCCTGCCACGCGCCGCTGCGGGAGGACGGGACGGCCGGGGAATCCGGGGAACTCGTCTGCACCTCCGACACCTGCCGTCTGGCCTACCCGGTTCGCGACGGCATCCCCATCCTGCTCGTGGACGAGGCCGAGGCCCGCGAGGCGTCCTGATCCCGCTCCACCGGGCGATCGGAGTCCGCCAATGATCGACGAATCGATGCTCGACGCCCCCGACGCCCTGGCCCGCGCCGATCTGCGCGGTCTGCTGCGTGCGCTCGCGGGGGCCGGCGCCCGGGTTCGGGTCGCCGCCCGTGCCGCCGAGGAGTCCGACCTCCACCGCCTCACCCCGCAGGGCAGCCCCGGCACCGTTCTGGTCGCCGGACCGGCTCCGGCCGGTCCGCTCCTGGCGCGCACGCTGAACGCCCTCGTCGAGCCCGCCGTGCGGGTCCACCGGGTGGAGCCGGTGGGGCCGCTGGCCGACCCCGGTGCCCTGCGCTGGCCGATGCCGGAGTGGGTCGGTCCGATGGACCTGCTGCTGATCCTCGGCCCCGACGGCAGCGAGCCCGGCCTGGGAGAGCTCTTCGAACGTGCCTGGCGCCGGGGCTGCGCCGTCGCCGTGGTCGCCCCCGAACGCTCCTCGCTCTCCGGACTGGCCGCCCGCCGCAGCAGCCTCCGCCTGCCCCTGGTCCACCCGGACCGGGAGGAGGCCGGCGACCACCCCGCCGCGCCCGGCCCGGCCTGGTCCGCCGTGGTCCCCGCGCTGATGCTCGCCGACCGCCTCGGACTGTGCGGGGCGGGCCCGGCGATCCAGTCCGCCGTCGCCGACCGTCTCGACGCCGTCGCCGGCCTGTGCGGCCCCGCCTCCGCCTACGACCGCAACCCCGCCAAGGCCCTGGCCGGCGAACTCGACGGAGTGCTCCCCCTGTTGTGGTCCCGGGGCCCGCTGGGCCGGGCCGCCGCCGGGCACGCGGCCGACCTGATGGCGGCGCTGCCCGGCGTCCCCGCGCTCGCCGCGCCGCTGCCGGAGGCACTCGCGGCCCACGGACCGCTCCTCGCAGCCGACCGTCGCGGTCCCGGCGCCGACCCCGACGACTTCTTCCGCGACCGGGTCGACGAGCCGCAACCCCCGTTGCCGAGGATCGTGCTGCTCCACGAGGAACCCGCCGTCGACGGTCCCGGCGCGAACGGCCCGAACGGAGCCGGCCCGAACGGGGGGAACGGCGCCGGATCGGGCCCCGGCGAGGAGGACCCCGACGGCACCGTCATCCCCTCGCCACTGCCCGCGGCCCGGACCCTGGCCGGCGAGTACGGCGTGCCGATCACCGAGTTCGCCCCCGAACCGGGCGAGCCGTTGATCCGCCTCGTCGACCTGGTGACCCGCCTCGACTTCACAGCCGTGTACCTGGCGCTCACCCCCTCCGGCCGACCATGACCCGGCCCGGGCCCCGGCCCGGGCTCCTCACCGTCGACCGGGATGCCGGCCCGTCCGCACCCGTCGCCGTCGATCACATCCCGTCCGCACCCACCCCCTGGAACGCCCCGCATGGACCGTCTCGCCAATCCCGTGCGCCCCTACGCCTGGGGCTCCACCACCGCCATCCCGGAGCTGCTCGGCACCGAGCCCACCGGCGAACCGCAGGCGGAGCTGTGGAT
>NZ_VKHT01000199.1 GCF_014141535.1 Streptomyces alkaliphilus
GGGCGGGATCGCGGCCGTGACCTCCAACGGGGAGTCCTTCGGGATGACCATCGTGGAGGCGATGCGCTGCGGGGTGCCGGTGGTCTCCACCGACTGCCCCTACGGGCCGGGCGAGATCATCACGCACGGGGAGAACGGCGTCCTGGTGCCGATTCCCGAGGGGGTGCGGGGGATCGCACGGGCGCTGCGGCGGCTGATGGACGATCCGGCCGAACGGGCCCGACTGGGCGAGGCGGGTCGGGAGCGGGCCCGGGCGTACGACCCGGAGCGGATCGCCGGGCGCTGGCTGGAGTTGATCGGGGAGTGCGCCGAGCGGCGGCGGGCGGCCGGGAAGTCGGCGGCGGGTCCGGCGGCCCGGGGCGCCGGGCGGCGGTCGGAGCGGGCCGGCGCCCCGGGTGATCCCGCCGAACCCGCCGGCGGGGAGGAAGCGGTCCGTGCACGAGGGGTTCCCGAGCCGGACAACCGTCGCTAACCTCCGGGGTGTTGCAAGCTCTTCCACAAGAACTTGCAACACCCGCCGGACGTTGAGGCGCGCAGCCGACGGCTTTCACCCCCCACCGCCGCCCCTCCCCGGGCGGCACACCGTGAGGAGAGCCGCACCCCGATGTCCCGAACACGGCTGCGCCGACATCCCCTGACCCTGTTGGGCGTCCCCGCCCTGGCCCTGTTGATCGCCCTGCCGGCGCTCGGCACCGGCACCGCGAGCGCCGCGAACACCCCGACCCCCGCGACCTCCGCGACCTCCGCGGGCACGATGGCCGACCCGGCCGGGAGCACCACGACGGTGTTCCACCACACCGGGAGCCGCGACTGGGCCGTCCACCACCTGCACTGGGCGCCCGACGGCGGCTCCTGGACCACCGTGCCCGGCATCGCGATGGAGCCGGCCTGCGATGACTGGGTGAAGACGACCGTGGACCCCGGCCCCGCCGGCGGCCTGCAGGCCACCTTCACCGACGGCGCGGGCCGCTGGGACAACAACGGGGGCCGCGACTACGCCCTGGGCACCGGCACCGTGGCCGTGCGGGACGGCGTGGTCACCCACACCGACCCCTGCGGCACCGACAACGGCCCCGGGGGGCCCGGGGACCCGGACGCCCCGGACCCGGACGGCAACGAGGCGGAGGTGTGGTTCTCCACCGCCGGCCTCGGCTGGAGCGCCGCCAACCTGCACTACCGCCCCGAGGGCGGGTCCTGGACCACCGTGCCCGGCGTCGGCATGACCGAGATCTGCCCCGGCTGGCTGCGCCGCGCCGTGGACCTCGGCACCGCCGAGGGTCTGACCGCCGCCTTCAACAACGGCACCGGCGTATGGGACAACAACAACGGCTCCGACTACCGCATCGGCACCGGCCGCACCACCGTGGCCGACCGCGTGGTCACCCCGAACGCCCCCGAGCCGTGCGCCGACCACGTCCCCGACACCGAGCCGCCCACCGTGCCCACCGGCGTCACCGCGACGGCCGACGGCACCGGCGTCCTGGTGAGCTGGGAACCCTCCGAGGACAACGTGGGGGTGACCGGCTACCGGGTCACCCGCACCGGTGGCCCCGGCGGTACCGGTCCCACCGTGGAGACGGACGTCCGCTCCACGGTGTACGCCGACGCCGGCCTGGCGGAGAACACCACCTACACCTACACCGTGCGGGCGAGGGACGCCGCCGGGAATCTCTCGGCGGCCTCCGAGCCGGCCTCCGCGACCACCGGGCAGGCCCCGCCGCCCGCCGCGGAGGGCGAACCGCTGGGCACCGACCCGCGCGAGGACCCGATCTACTTCGTGATGACCGCCCGCTTCAACGACGGCGACGCGACGAACAACCGGGGCGGCAGCCAACACGAGCGCTCGGGGAACGCCGAGTACGACGACCCGATGTTCCGCGGTGACTTCAAGGGCCTGATCGAGCGTCTGGACTACATCAAGGCCCTCGGTTTCTCGGCGATCTGGATCACCCCCGTGGTCCTCAACCGCTCCGACTACGACTTCCACGGCTACCACGGCTGGGACTTCTACCGGGTGGACCCGCGCCTGGAGTCGGCGGGCGCGACCTACCAGGACCTGATCAACGCCGCGCACGCCAAGGACATGAAGATCTACCAGGACGTGGTCTACAACCACAGCTCCCGGTGGGGTGCGAAGGGCCTGTACACCCCGACCGTCTTCGGCGTCCGCGACGCGCAGTGGGACTGGTACTACGACGAGCCGAACGACGGCTTCGAGTACGACGGCCTGACCGTGGAGCCGAAGTCCGGTAAGTCGTACTGGAACGGCGACCTGTGGTCCACCGAGGAGCCCAGCGGCAACACCTGCGTCAACTGGGGCCGCCCGACCGGCGGGTTCGGCCCCGAGGGGTACCGGCTGTACGACTGCCAGTGGCCGAGCCCGACCTCCGGCATGTTCCCGGCCGAGTACTACCACCAGTGCTGGCTGGGCAACTGGGAGGGCGAGGACTCCCGCAGCTGCTGGATCCACGACGACCTGGCCGACTTCAACACCCAGTCCACCGCCGTGCAGAACTACCTGATCGGCGCGTACAACAAGTACATCGACATGGGCGTGGACGGCTTCCGGGTGGACACCGCCGTGCACGTGCCCCGGGTGATGTGGACCCGGCACTTCCTGCCGGCCATCGAGGAGCGCGTCACCCAACGCTTCGGCGCGGAGAAGGCGCGGAACTTCTTCGTCTTCGGTGAGGTCGCCGCGTTCGTCAACGACAAGTGGAACCGCGGCTCGGTCAACCACTCCGCGCAGTTCTTCACCTGGCAGCCGCGGGTCGAGTACAGCGCGGACGACGCGGTGGCGGTCCTGGAGGAGTACCACCACGAGAACGGGATCGGCACCGCCGGACAGCCCACCTCGAACAACGCCTTCCTGAACGGCAACGAGTACCGCACCCCCGACCACAGCCGGTTCTCCGGCATGCACATCATCGACATGCGCATGCACATGAACTTCGGGGACGCCCACAACGCCTTCCACAACGGCAAGGACTCCGACGACAGCGTCAACGACGCCACCTACAACGTGGTCTACGTGGACAGTCACGACTACGGGCCCAACAAGAGCGGCGAGCGGTACACCGGCGGCACCGACGCGTGGGCCGAGAACATGTCGCTGATGTGGACCTTCCGCGGCATCCCGACGCTGTACTACGGCTCGGAGATCGAGTTCCAGAAGGGGCAGCGGATCGACTGCGGGCCCACCTGTCCGCTGGAGACCACCGGTCGCGCCTACTACGGCGACCACCTCGCGGGCAGCGTCACCGCCGCCGACTTCGGGGTCGTGGCGAACGCCTCCGGCCCGGTCGCCGAGACGCTCTCCCACCCACTGGTGGAGCACGTGCGGCGGCTCAACCGCATCCGCCGGGCGATCCCGGCGCTGCAGAAGGGCCAGTACTCCACGGAGGGGGTGAACGGCGGAATGGCGTACAAGCGCCGGTACACCGACGCCGCCTCCGGGGTGGACAGCTTCGCGCTGGTCACCGTCTCCGGCGGGGCGACCTTCACCGGCATCCCCAACGGCACCTACCGGGACGCCGTCACCGGCGCGAGCCGGACGGTGACCGACGGACGGCTGGAGATCGCCGCGCCGGGCACCGGCAACCTGCGGGTGTACGTCCTGGACCTCGGCGGTGCCAACGCGGCGCCGGGGCGGATCGGCGACGCCGGCCCCTGGCTGCGCTGACCCCGGCGGGCGTCCGGCGCGGGAGCCACCCGCGCCGGGCGCCCCGTCACGCGTTCCGGCGGGACCACCCGTCGGGCACCCGGTTGACCGCCCGGTCGCCCCCGGTTGACCACCCGTCGGACCCGGGGCGCACGGAAGGCGCACGGCCCCGGGGCGAGCCCCCGGGAGCACGACGGTGCGCGGCGCCCGGGCGATCGGAGCACGCCCGCTTGGGGGTCGGGGGGCGGCGGGTACGATCACCGCCGAACGGCGGCGGCGAGGCCGAGGGACGACGAGGAACAGGGGCGGGACGATGAACGACACGCTTGGGCGCGGCACCGGGGAGACCACCGGCACGGAGGGCCCCGCGGGCCGCTCCGGGAGGCGACGGGCCGGAACGGGACGACGCGGCGCGGTGCTCGCCGGTGCCCTGGTCATCGCCCTGGGCGCGGCGCTGACCGGCTGCTCGGACGAGTTCCGGGAGGCCGTGGACGAGGCGCTGAACGAATCCCCGCCCGCGGAGGGGGGCACCGGCGGCTCCGGGGACGGCTCGGTCTCGGACCGGCTGCCCGGCATACCCACCGTCGAGGAGGGGAAGCGGCAGCTCTCCGAGCTGACCGTCGCCGAGCCGGGCTCGATGGCCGGCTACTCGCGCGAGGCGTTCCCGCACTGGATCACCGTCGACGGATGCACCACCCGGCAGACCGTGCTGGAGCGCGACGGCACCGACGTGGTGACCGACGATCGCTGCCAACCGACCTCCGGCGAGTGGTTCAGCCCCTTCGACAACGTCACCCTCACCGAGGCCCGGGACGTGGACATCGACCACATGGTGCCGCTGGCCAACGCCTGGCGCTCGGGCGCCGACTCCTGGACCGACGAGCAGCGCCGGGAGTTCGCCAACGACCTGGAGAACCCGCAGCTCATCGCGGTGAGCGCGAGCTCCAACCGCTCCAAGGGTGACCAGGCCCCCGGCGACTGGGAGCCGGTCGAGGAGTACTGGTGCGAGTACGGTCTGGCCTGGACCGCCACCAAGCACGCCTGGGACCTGACGGTCACCGAGGACGAGCACGCGACGCTCACCGAGATGCTGGACACCTGCGCCGGCTGAGTCGGACCGCACGAGCGTCCGGGCCCGGCGGCGGACACGCCGCCGGGCTCACTGCTGCGAGGGGTACCGCTCCGCCCGGTCCAACGTGGCCGTCAACCGCTCCCAGCGTTCGGCGGCCTCGGGGGTCGGACCCACGGTGAAGTCCGCCGGATCGAGGAAGTCCAGCCGCTCCCGCGTCGCCGGGTCCAGATCCCGCCACGCCGCCTCATCCTGCGGTGACCGCGCCACAGTCATTGCACACCCAGTTGCCGTTGTTCAGCCTGCGTCCGTCGGCCGAGCCGCACGATGGACATCGCATCAACCGCCCCCTCACGCACCCGAGCCGCCGGGAAACCGACTGTAGCGCGCGGGAAGCCCTGCCGGCAGACCCCGAACCCGTGGTGGGAGCGGTGGTGACGTGTTCTCAACGCCCGGGACACACGGCCGCGCCCCGGCGCACACCGCCGGGACGCGAACGCGCCCCGGCTCTCCCGTTCCGGGCGGAACGGGGGAGCCGGGGCGGGACGTCAGCGGATCCGGGTGAGGCGGGCGCCGAAGCCCGGCTCGGTCAGCTCCTCGCCCAACTCCACCGGCACCTCCAGGGCTCCGTCACCGTCACCGACCGTCAGCACGCCCACTCCGGTGCCGGCGGGCGCCGCCGAGGGCACCTCCCCGGCCTCCAGGTTCAGCTCCACGGTCAACCCGGCCCAGCCCGGGGCCGGGACGTCCTCGGCGACCACGATCGGTGTGCGACCGCCGAGCCGGTCGTCCACGTGGCCGACCACCGTCCCCGCCTCCAGCACACTCTCCGTCACCAACTGCTCCTGCGCGAAGCGCATCAGGGCGTCGCCGGCGCTCACCGCGCCGGTCCGGATGGAGTTGTCCGAGGGGTGCGGGGGCTGGGTCAGCACGGCACCGATGATCAACATCGCCTCCCCGTCCACCTCCTGACGCGCGGCGAACAGGAAGTTCCCGCCGGCGTCGGTGCGACTGCCGGTCTTGATGCCCACCACGCCGTTGACCGGCACCAGATAGTTGCCGTTGGAGTAGGAGTTGCCGTACTGGTCGGTGAAGCCCGAGACCCCGACGATCTGTCGGAACACGGCGTCACGCATCACCGCGCGCCCCAACCTCACCTGATCGGCGGCGGTGCTGACGGTCGTCATCTCGTACCCGCTGGGGTCGGTGTAGACGGTGTCCACCATGCCCAGCTCGGCCGCGGCCTCGTTCATCTTCTCGACGAACGCCTCCTGTGACCCGGCGTCCCACCGGGCCAGCAACCAGGCCACGTTGTTGCCCGAGGCGATCATCAGCCCCTGAAGCGCCTCACGCTGGGTGATGGTGTCGCCGGCCCGCAGGTCCACCACGGAGTCGCCGCGCGTCTCCCCGAGCGCGTGGTCGTCCTGGGCCTGTTGGTCGATCGGGATCGTCTCGCCGTCCTCGTCCGGACCCATGGGGTGGTCGCGCAGGATCACGTAGGCGGTCATGGTCTTGGTGACGCTGGCGATCGGCACCGGCGTCTGCTCCCCGAACGTGCCGAAGGTGCCCACGCCGTCGACGTCCAGCGCGCCCTGTCCGGAGGTCGGCCAGGGGACATCGGCGGCGGTGCCCTCGAAGGTGTACCGGTCGGTGACCGTGATCACCGCCTGGGGCACCGGCAGCGGGCGCAGCAACTGCGCCACCACCAGCAGGATGCCCACCAGCACCACCAGCGGCGACCAGATCTTGACCCGGCGCAGCATGGTGCGCAGGGGGGTGG
>NZ_VKHT01000002.1 GCF_014141535.1 Streptomyces alkaliphilus
GGGCGAAGGAGGTGAACGCGTCGGTGCACGTGGGGCCTGAGCCGCGCCCCGCACGGGCACCGCTAGGGGACACGGTCGGTTCCCGTCCGGTGCTCGGAGGCGGGGGACGGAGCGACCGGGTGGCCGCACCAGCGCTGAAGTGCCCGGGTCAACCCTTCGTCAGGGGTCCTGCCCGCCCAGGCAACATAGCCGTCCGGTCGGATCAGCACGAAGGGGGGCCACCGCTCACCGATCGGTGTGGCGAGTATTCCCGTCCGAAGCCGGTCGGCCCATCCGGTGGCGGAGGACGGACAGTTCTTCGCGCCGATCAGCACGAATTCCCCGTCGTGGAACAGCTCGTACAGCCGGCCCGGCCCGTCCGACGGCACCAGCGGGCGATCCGGCACCCGTCGGCCCGCCCACCGACCGCTCCCGGCGGGAGGATAGCGCAGGACGAGCCCGGACAGGTGCTCGACATTGATTCGGTGCACGGCTCCGATCCGCATGGACCACATAGTGGCCTTGCGGAGCAGGCGGGCCGGCAGGCTGTCGGAGGTCTCGAAGCGGAAGGAGAGGTCGGTCTTGCGCAGTGTCTGCGCGGCGATCGGGTAGCGCTCGGCTTCGTAGCTGTCGAGCAGCCCGTGCGGTGCCCTGCCGGCGAGTACCGCGCGCAGCTTCCATCCGAGGTTGAACGCGTCCTGAATGCCGGTCTGGAGACCCTGGCCCCCCGAGGGGATGTGGGTGTGCGCCGCGTCTCCGGCCAACAGCACGCGGTCCACCCGGTATCGCTTGGCATGACGCTGTGAGCTGCGGAAGCGTGACAGCCACACCGGGGCGTGGATGCCGACATCCGAGCCGAGGATCGCCGTGCAGCTTTCGCTCAGGTCCTCCAGGCTCAGAGGCTGTTCCGGGGAGACGGCGAACTTCTCCCGGTCGAGCACGATGATTCGGTACGTTCCGTCTTTGAAGGGGAACAGCGCGGCCATGCCACGACGGGTGATCCGCGCGTACTCGGCCGGCCCCGGCGGGTTGCTCAGCCGTGCGTCGGCCATCATCAGCGACTGTTCGTAGTTCCATCCCTCGAAGCCCACGCCCAGGGCCTCGCGCACGGTGCTGTTGACCCCGTCGCACCCCACCACGTAGGACGCTCGCACGGTGAAAGGTCCCCCGGGGCCCACCATGGTCACGTCGACACCTTTGGCGTCTTGGCGCAGCCCGGTCACCTCGGTCCCGGCAAGAACGACGGCTCCCGCCTTCTCGGCGGCGATCTGCAGGGCCTCCTCGGTCTTCGACTGGGGGATCGACAGGCTGAACGGGAAGGAGGTATCCAGCAGGCCGTAGTCCAGGTGACCGTCATCATTGCCCAGAGGCGGATGGGGACACTTCCGCCCCCGGGCCAGCACGTCACCGACCCGTCCCCGCATGTCCAGCAGTTCCAGTGTGCGTGGCTCCACGGTGCAGGCGCGGGATAGGGGACTGCGCGCCCCGCGCTTGTCGACAACCTGGCAGGGGATACCGAACCCGGCCAGTTCCCCCGCGAGGGCCAGTCCGGTGGGTCCGGCGCCGACGATCAGCACCCGAGGGGACGGCGGCATCTGCTGACTCCTTTGAGTGGGCTCGTCTCCCGGACGGTGGGACCGTCCCGGTGCCGGCGGCTGGTGGAGGATGCCACGGGTTCGGGCGCGACCGGCGAGGGCTGTGGTGCGGTCCGGCCTCCTCCGCCGCGACGGAGTGGAGGAAGCGGACCGGGGGAGGAGGGACGCGATCGTGGCGCGTCGTCCAGTTAACGGGCCCCGTCCGGTGGGAGCAAGCGGGCTGAGGGCAAGCTGAGAGCAGCCGGAGAGAGGCGGGGACCAGGGTGATACCGGTTGGCGCACCGGGTTGAGAACGGCGATGACTAGCGTGACGGCCGACCAAGCGGTGTCCGTGTCGTCCAGCCACAGGGAGTCGCCCCGTCATGAGTGCCGAAGCGCCGGAACCGGTCCGCGCACCAGCTGACGAGGATCTCGAAACGCTCCTGCTCATCCGGCATTTCGAGACCATGCTGTTGCGGATGTTCTCCGAGGGAAAACTCAACGGCACCACGCACACCTGCCTGGGGCAGGAGTACATCCCGGTCGCCCTGGCCCCGCTGCTCGCGAAGGACTTCGTCCTGAGCAACCACCGGGGTCACGGCCACTACCTGGCGCTGTTCCGCGACCCCGCGGGTCTGCTCGCCGAGATCATGGGGCGAGCCGGTGCGGTCTGCTCGGGAGTTGGGGGCAGTCAGCACATTCGCCGTGGTGGATTCCTCTCCACCGGTGTCCAGGGACAGAGCCTGCCCCTCGCTGTGGGGCTGGGTCTGCACTGCAAGCGCGTCGGATCGGGGCGCCTCGCCGCTGTGTTCACGGGCGACGGGACCTGGGGCGAGGGGGCCGTGTACGAGGCGCTCAACATGGCGGCGCTGTGGCAGGTGCCACTCCTGGTTGTGGTTGAACACAACGGGATCGCCCAATCGACCCCGACCCACTTGCAGATGGCGGGTTCCATCGCCGACCGTGCCACCGCCTTCGGAGCCGATTTCATCGAGATCACCGGGCACGACGTGCCGGCCATTCGGGATGGGCTCGCGCCGTTGGTACAGCGGGTGCGCGAGGAGGGACGGCCGGCGGTCGTGCAGTTCACCACGCGCCGTCTGGGACCGCACAGCAAGGGAGACGACACCCGTCCCGTCGGTGAGATCGAGGAACTGTGGGCGGGGGACTGGCATCGGGAACTCGCGGACCTTCTGGGCGAGCCGTTCCGCGAACTCGACCACCGTGTGCGCGTGGACATGGAACTACTCGGCCGTGAGGTGGAGGCCCGGCCGCCCGCCGAATGGCTGCCGGCTGTGCCGACGTACGGAGGGGTGGAACAGCCGTGACCGAACTGACTGAACTGGTGGCCGGAATTCTCCTGATACCCGTCGCCGAGGTGAACGAGGAAACCGGTACGGCGACGACGGCCGCGTGGTCCAGCCTGCAGCATGTCCGGATCATCGCCCGGATCGAGGAGACGTACGGAGTGCGGCTGACCGCGCGCGAGGCACGCACCTGCCGGTCCGTCGGCGCTCTGCGCGTGATGCTCGACGAGAAAGGAAAGCTGCGGTGAGGGAGAAGCCCGCGCCCCGCGTTGTGGAAGCCCTCAACGGCGCCCTGCACCGGCTCTTCGACGAGCGGCCCCGTCTCCATCTGCTCGGGGAGGACATCCACGACCCCTACGGTGGCGCCTTCAAGGTGACGAGAGGACTGTCGACGAAGCACCCCGATCGCGTCCTCACCACACCACTGAGCGAGTCCGGCATCACCGGGGTGGCCGCCGGGCTCGCCCTGGCGGGGGATCAGGCCCTGGTGGAGATCATGTTCGGCGACTTCGCCGCGCTGGCCTTCGACCACATCCTCAATCTGATCTCCAAGTCCGTGACGATGTACGGCGAGCAGGTGCCGATGCCGGTGGTCGTCCGATGCCCCGTGGGCGGCACCCGCGGGTACGGGCCGACACACAGCCAGAGCGTGCAGAAGTACTTTCTCGGCATCCCGAACCTGAAGTTGTACGAGACCAGCCCCTTCCACGACCCCTACGTGCTGCTGTCCGAAGCGCTCGATCACGGACCCGCGATGCTCTTCGAGGACAAGGTCCTCTATACCCGTCGGCTCTTCCGCGACGATGTGGTCGATGCCCACCACCGGTTCACGCTCCTTGCCGGCCCGGCCGGGTGGGCGCACATGAGCCCAATCGATGGTGGTCCGGCGGATGTGGTCCTGCTGTGCCCGGGCGGTATGGCGCACCGCGCCATCGAGGCCGTGAACCTGCTGCGCGAGCGGGGAATCGTCACCCACCTGCTGGTGCCGGCACGTCTGCACCCGCTCGACCTCGCGCCGGTACTGCCGCTGATCACCGCGGCCCCGTTGGTCGCCGTGGCCGAGGAGAGTACGGAGGGCGGCACCTGGGGCGCGGACGTGGCGGCTCGGATCCACGGAGAGGCCCGGCAGAGGATCCGTTCGCCGCTGTTGTTGTCGTCCAGGGACTCCGTGATTCCCACGGCGCGGCACCTGGAGACGATGGTCCTGCTGGATGCGCGGCGGATCACGGAGGCGGTCACCGAAGCGCATTCAGGCCGTACGGGCGACGTGCCAGCCGACCGGCCGGTCGAAGGCAGCACCGCCACGACCGGGGTGTTGTTTGCAGCCCCGAAGCTCAACACCAACGACACGACCTACCTCGTGCTGCACTGGCACGCGGAGGACGGCGCCTACGTGACGGAGGACACGCCGCTTGTCGAGGTGGAGACGTCCAAAGCCGTCGAGGAGATCGCCGCACCGGCCTCGGGACGTCTCCGGGTGCACGTCGACGCGGGCGGCGAGGTCGCGGTGGGGGAACTGCTGGCGGAACTGCTGCCCGACGAACTCCCACCGGCTTCCGCTCCGGAGGGGGCACTTCCGGGCGCACGCCCCGCTCCCCGCCCCGTGCCCGAGCCGACGCCCGGCCCGGAAGCGGGACGATATCCCCGCACACGGACGCTCGACCGGGTTCAGCGGGCCACCGCGGCCGTGGTCTCCCGAGCTCATAGGGAAGTCCCCGCGGCCTTCACCGCGATCGAGGTGAGGATCGACGAGGTGATGACGCACCTGCGGAGGATGTCGGCCGCGACCGGGGCGGAGGTCGGCTTGCCGGAGGTGATCGTCAAGGCGGTGGCCGCCGCGCGGCCGGCCTTCCCGCACCTGTTCGGAAGTCTTCGCGATGAACGGACGGTCGAACTCGCCGACCGCGCAGACGTGGGGGTGACCCTGGACGCCGGGAACGGCCTCTACACTCCTGTCCTGAGGGACTGCGCCTCCCGACCACTGGCGGAAATCGCCGATGACCTCATGGAATTCCGACTGAAGGCACTGCGCGGTGAGTTCAGCGCGAGTGAACTCTCGGGTGGAGCCATCACCGTTTCCCTGAACCCGGACCCCGGAGTGCTGCTCGTCCACCCCATCGTGATGTGGCCGCAGCTGTGCATGATCTCGGTCGGTGGCCCACTGGAACGTGTCTCCCTCATGGACGGCGTACCCGTCCCCTGCACCGCGACCACACTCGGTCTCGCCTACGACCACCGCGCTGTCAACGGTCGGGAGGCCACCGCCTTCCTGCGCACCCTCGCCGGTGCCCTGCGCGACCCCGAACAACTCGCCGACTGACCACCAGGAGAGCCAGTGGACTACGGGTTGACCGCTTTCGGTGTCGCTCTGGGCGAGAAGATCGCCGTCAAGGACATCGTCACCGAGTACACCGAGGACGTCGAGCGGGTCCTTGGGTACGGCTACGAGTACATCCATCGCGCGCTGCCCGACGTGAGCGTCAGTGACCTGGCCGTCGAGGCGGGTGCGAAGGCGCTGGGATCCACCGACCCGCGCGATGTGGACCTGATCGTCCTCGCCCTCACCGATTTGGCCGATCACCTGTACTGGGACGCGGCGGCACGGGTCCAGTGGGCCCTGGGGGCGAGACGGGCGGAAGCCGTGCTGGTGGATCAGGGGTGCGTAGGGGGTATCACCGCCCTGGACACCCTGGCGGGGCGCTTCGCCACGCACCCCGGTTACAACACGGCACTGGTCATCGGCGTCAACTGCACCGTCGAGGCGTACTGGAACCGGCTGGACACCCACTCGCTGCTCTTCTCCGACGGGGCGGCCGCGGCCGTCGCCGTACGCGGCACAACCTCGCTGCGGTGGCGAGCCTCCTACGCGGAGACCGATGGGCGATACGCCGACTTCTTTCGCATGGACGTGGGGGGCGCGCGGCAGCCGTTCGTGCCCGGCACCGGGACCCCGACGGTGCGGGACGCGTGGGATGTTCTCGAGTCGTTCGATCACGATGCCGAGCGGGTCGCCGGTTACGCCGAGGAGATCGACGAACGCACGGCGCGCGCGGTCCATCGCGCCTGTCGGCAGATCGGCTGCGGTGAGGAGGATCTGGCCCGACTCCTCCTCCTCCATGACAACCGGCGCGTGCTGGCCGCGCAGGCAGAGCTGATCGGGGTTTCGCCGGAACGGACCAACGTCCGGCTGGCCGCCGCCCACGGGCACTTCGGCGCGGCCGACCATCTGTTCGCCCTCGCGCGGGCGGAGGAATCCGGCGAGTTGGAGCCCGGTGATCTGATCGCACTCGCAGCCAACGGACGCGGAATGCACTGGGCGTGCGCGATCCTTCAGCGCTGACCGGTGCCTGTCCACGGTGCAATCCGCTCTTCAACGATCCACGACCCCATCGGACAGATCGGAGCCCATCGCTATGAACCGTCGCCATGCTCGGCACGCCCTGACGGCTGCTGTCCTGGTCTGCGTTCCCTGGGGCCTGGTGGCCTGCACCTCCTCTTCTCCGGAGGATGACCGGGACCCGTCCGCCGACACGCCCGCCTGCGAGCTGTTCCGCCCCGTCGCAGTCGATCTCGGCCTGGGGGACCCCTCTGCCAGTTCCATCAGCCCCCACGGCTGCACGGCCTACGAGGAGGAGTACGGCACCTTCACCCTGACGCTGGACGACCGGCCCCTCGCCGCTGCCGCAGCCGGTGCCGGTAGACGCACGGAGATGGAGATCAACGGCCGGGAGGCTGTGATGCTGATGGGTGCCATGGACGGGGTCTGCAAGATCTTCCTTCCGGTGGACGAGCGGTCCAGCGTCGAACTCCGTCTGGGGCGGACTACCGCCATGACGCCCCAGGTCTGTACCTCCTTGGAGGAGGCCGCCGAGAAGGTGGCCGCCCGGTTGGCCGCGAGGGATTGAGCGCGGAGCCGGGGACGCCGCCCACCGCCCCGGGCCCCGAGCGGGGCGGTGTCAGTCGAGCGAGCGGCTCGTGGCGACCAGGGTGGCGTCACTGAACGCGGAGATCCCCAGGGCGGGCGCCCGCGGTCCCGCGGCCGGTGACTCCCACCGTTCCGGCAGTCCCGCCGTGCGGTCGATGACCCGGAGGGTGGCCGGACCCGGTTCGAGGTCCATGACCAGTTCGACGCCCTCCTCCGGTACCTGTCTGACCCACAGTTCCCACGGTGCCTCTCCCGGAGGCGTGTCCTCGTGCCACCCCTGGACACCGGTGATGGCGTAACCGCGGACGGACGCTCCCGTGACGATCAGAACCAGTTCCCCGGCGCCACGCCGTGACGTAGCGGTGACCC
Organism: Streptomyces alkaliphilus; assembly: GCF_014141535.1. Classification (GTDB taxonomy): domain Bacteria; phylum Actinomycetota; class Actinomycetes; order Streptomycetales; family Streptomycetaceae; genus Streptomyces; species Streptomyces alkaliphilus. The sequence continues at coordinate 7,155 of NZ_VKHT01000002.1, forward strand.
TGACGGTACGCCCTTCCTCGCTGTCCTCCCGCACGACCGTCGTGGTGACCTCGGGGGCCGCGAGTGGGAGAGCGGTCGCCGGGCCCCGCTGCACGGGGGTCCGCCACCCGGGCCAGAGATCGGTGACGCCGGCCGCCTCGGTACCGTCAGGCAGGAAAGTGCCGCTCCAGGCATCCGGCGGGGATCCGCTCAACCAGTGGGCCGTGCGCTGATCGGCGTCGAGCAGGTACATCACGTCGGCGCGGCTCGGATGAGCCGTATGCGGGGGCAGCAGGGCGCCGGCCGTCAGAACGACGGCCGCGAGGACTCCGGCCACGACCGGGAACAGCCGTGGCAGGGGCGTGACGACCCCGGGCAGCAGCGCCGTCATCAGCGTCACGAACGCCACCGGTACGGCCACGAGGCCCAGTCCCAGCGCGCTGGTCAGCAGCGGGATCAGGGGAAAGACGAGCAGGCCGAGCGGGAGTACGCCCAGGGCGGCGGCCGGGAGTCGAGCTCCCGGCCGTCTGCCGACGGCCGATGTCATGATCGCGGCGGCCGCTATGAGGCCGAGTGCCGACCAGGTGAAGATGTGGCTGCCCCCGGGGAGGACCACGGCCGAGGCGCAGGCCAGCAGGGTCCAGAGTGCGATCGCCCCGGCGACCTGGTCGCGGCCGCCGGCCCAGCGGTGAGTGAGCAGTGCGAACCCGGTCCCGAGCGCGACGGCGAGGAGCAGGAAACCGGCCGCCGCCGTGCCGTGATCGGCTATGTCGTGGTAGTGGGCGAACTCGGGATGCCGGGAGGCCACCAGCGGCGCCAGAACGAACGCCGCGCCGGTGGTGATCAGCAACTGGCCGATGCAGACCGCCAGCCCGCGGACGGTGCCCGTGAGGGAGAGCACTTCGCGCGCGCGCAGTCGCAGGAGGAGAACCAGCCCCAGACCCGCCACGGCGAGCGCCGCCGCTGGTTCCACGGCCGTCGGATAGCGGGCGTACCACCCGGCGACCTCGAAGTAGACGGAGTTCCCGGGAGGAGTGAGGGAGAGGTCGGCGGTGCCGAGCGAGCGAGCCAGGCCGAGGGCCTGCACGCCCTGGTGCTGCACGGTGGCCGGATCGACGTTCTCCGGGGTGTCGTTTGCCCCGTGGTAGTGGGTGTAGCCGCCCAGGTAGGCCAGATTGAGACCCTGGTGTCCCGCTCTCCTGAATACGGTGAAGTCGGTGAGGTTGGGCAGGTGGGCGTAGGCCGCGTTGAGGAGGGAGCCGGTCCGCGCCTCCGGGATCTGCCCGGTCAGCAGCTCGACCAGCCAGGCGTTGTCCGGCCCGGTTTCGAACATCACACTGGGGCCACGGCTGCCCCTCGCCTCGAAGTTCAGCACGACGGTGTCGGGTGACAGTATGCTCGGGGAGTTCACCAGCGCCTGCGCCCCGAGAAGGCCGATCTCTTCGGCATCGGTGAAGATGAACAGCACATCGTTGCGGGGCGGCGGTCCGGAGAGCAGCGCACGCGCCGTCTCCAGCAGCACGCCGACGGGAACCCCCGCGTCGTTGGCGCCGGGACTGGACTCGACGGAGTCGTAGTGGGTGACCAGGGCTACCGGACGGGTGCTCGAGGTCCCGGGGATCCGGGCGACGACGTTGTGCAACTCCAGGCCGGCGAACCGGCTGTCGGCCCCGGTGGGGGACAGCTCCGGCATGTGCGTCACCGCCGCTGTGGTGTGTACCCGGGGGGAGGCACCGAGATCGGTCAGGGTGCGTACGAGGTACTCCCGGGTTCGGGTGTGAGCCCTGGATCCACTGGGACGTGGCTCTCTCGCGATCTCGTGCACATGCTCGATCGCCCGGGTCGCCGAGAACGCCGTGGCGGGAGCGTCCGGTCCGCTGGCTGTGGGCATCCGGCTGTTCTCGACGACGAGTGCGAAGCACACGAGAGCCAATACCAGGACAGCGAGCGGAAATATCCACGGGCGGTCGGAAGCAGGTCTGCCGTCGGCCCTCGTGGGCTTCGGAAGGCGGGCGTACCGCGGCTTCCGGCCCGTGTTCGGGTCAGACCGCCCGCGCGCCATGTACCGTGGCCCCTTCATTTTTGCGGTGCGAATCCGCGTGTCCGGCCGAGGCCCTCCACCGACGTGCGGCGTGGGACAAGCGGTGGGTCACGTCCTCGGTGGCGGAGGAACCGAGTTCTTTTTCCCCGTATCGCCGGGCGTGGTCGCGGATGAGGGAGTTGAACGTGTAGGTGGGGCCGTTGACGGGGTCACCCGGTGCCACGGTGAGGAGGTGCTGGTTGACGAGGATGTCCAACAGCCGTTGGGTTTCCTCGGCAGGCAGGTCGGAGAGGGTCGAAGCCGCCCATTCGGGTAGGTGCTCCAGGTGGCACAGCCCCAGTCGCATCCACAGGTGGCGGCAGGCGGGCGAGAGTTGATCGAGGCTCGTGGCGAGACGGGCCCCGATGTCCAGCGGGCCGATGGTGAGTTCGGCGATACGACTGCGGTGGGTCGTGAGGCGGTCGGCGAAGGCGCGCAGGGAGCAGTGCGGTCGTGCTCGCAGGCGCGCCCCGGCCGCACGGATCGCCAGCGGAAGCCGGCCGCACGCCTGAATGATTCGCCGGGCGCTCTCGACCTCCGTGAACACGCGCTCCGTGCCCACCAGTGAAGCGAGCAGGTCCAGCGCATCGTCGGCGGGCAGGCCACCCATCCGGTATTCCACGAGGCCGGGGATCTTCAGCGGACTGGCCCGTGCCGTACACAGCACCGCGCTGTCCCCGCTGGGCAGTAATGTCTCGTAACGGATGGACTCGGCGAGGTCATCGAGCACGATCAGCAGCCGTTTGGTGGCGGAGACACTGCGGAACAGCGCCGCGCGGGCCGCGAGCCCCGCGGGAACGCGTTGTTCGGGCACTCCCAGGGCGTCGAGGAAACCGCATAACACCTCATGCGGCGGCACCGGGCTGGTCTGGCCGTGCAGGTCGGCGTAAAGCTGCCCGTCGGGGAAGTACTGATGGAGATCGTGTCCAACTTGCACGGCGAGTGCCGTCTTGCCGCTTCCGCCGCACCCCGTCAGGGCGACCACGCGCGCTCCACCCTCCCCTCGGAGGTCCGACGCAATCTTCGGGAGCAGATCCCGTCTTCCGGTGAAGTCCTGGGCCCGGGCCGGGAGCTGCGCGGGTGTTTTCGCGGTGTGATGAACGCGACGCTGCGGGATCAGAGGCGTGTCAATCGGCTCCCCGGCCAGGATCTGCTGGTGCAGCTCCTGCAACCGCGCGCCCGGCTCCAGACCGAGTTTGTTGATCAGCGTGATGCGGCTGTTGCGGTAGACGGCGAGGGCCTCGGCCCGGCGCTGGGAGAGGTACAGCGCTGTCATCAGCTGGGCGCACAGGCGTTCCCTCATCGGGTACTCGGCGACCAACGGTTTGAGCTCACCGATGAGTTCCGAGTGTCGGCCGAAGGCCAGTCCGATGTCGAGCCACTCCTCCAGAACGGAGAACCGACGTTCCTCCCAGTGGGCGGCGATGCCGTAGGTCAGCGGCCCTGGCAGGTCGGCGAGAGGCTGGCCCCGGAACAGGGACAGGGCGCGCTGGTACTCGGCCAGGGCGCTTTCCAGGTCACCGGCGGCTGCCAGGTCGCGGGCGCCTCGGACAGCTTTCTCGAACGCCCGGGCGTCGAGATCGTCGTCCGACAACCGTATTCGATAACCACCTTGATCGGTCTCGATGAGGTCGGCCGGGCCCCCGGCCGCGGTGAAGGAATTGCGCAGCCGCCAGACGCAGGTCTGGATCTGCTTGTCCGCCGTGGCAGGAGGTGACGAGCGCCATACCGCGTCGATCAACGTGCTGACCGGGACGACCTTGTTGGCATTGAGTAGAAGTATGGCCAGGACGGTCAGTTGACGGTTTCTACCAACCCGGACGGGTTTTCCGTCGATGGCGATCTGCAAGGGTCCGAGAATGCGACAGAAAACCCTTCCGGTCTTCTGGGTGCCAGCCTCTTCGGAGGTTTCCGAGATCGAAGAGGGGAATTCTTTTCGTGCATACAAGACAACCCTCCACATTCCGCAAGGATATGTCGCCGATAAGGAACGTTAAGGCGTGGGAAGCATGTTGTCCATACCACCTGTAGTGGCCGACTCTCGGATTCCGGCCGGCGGAACCACCCCCTATACACCCCCCGGTGGGGGGTTTCACGGCGGTGTGGTGTTCGTGTCAGGGGAGTGACGGGCACTTCCACGAGGCGGGCGGCGTTCGGTCGGTTCCTGAACACGGTGGCCGGAAAGCGACATGGTGCGAAGAGAGAGCGCGTCGATTTTCCCCCCAGGGGTTCTCGGCAGGGCGGTCAGTACTGCGATGTGATCGGGGATCATATGGGCCGGCAGGGCCTCGGCCATGCGCTGGCGCAGATCGCCTTCCGAGATCTTGGTTTTCGGAACCACAAAAGCGACGAGCAGTTCGCGCGTGTCCTCGTTTCGCAGTAACACGGCACAGTCGGCAACCTCCGGGTACCGGCGTACCGTGGCTTCGACCTCCCCCGGTTCGACCCGGAACCCGCGCACCTTCACCTGACGGTCGACGCGGCCGAGAAGGAAGAGTCGGCCGTCCTCCGACCATCTGCCCCGGTCACCCGTGCGGTACAGCCTGCCGGCCGGCTCGAACGGGTCCGGCAGAAAACGTTCGGCGGTCGGACCGGGCCTGTTGCGATAGCCGTGCGCCACCGCGGGCCCACCGAGGTAGATCTCGCCAGGTACCCCCGGGGGCGTGGGCCGCATTCCGTCGTCGAGCACGTGGGTCCGATAGTTGGGGACGGGACGGCCCACCGGGACGGCCGTCCTCCCCGCGTCCGCGGGGCCGCACCGGTGGGTGGTTGCCCACACGGCGCACTCGGTGGGCCCGTAGTCGTTGAAGAGCGGCGTGTCGGGACAGTGGCGCAGGTGCTCGGCGACGAGGTCGGGGGCCAGGGGTTCCCCGCCGACCGCCACCATGACGAGCCGGGCGAGTGCCTGCGCGTTCGCGACCTGAAGCATGACGCGGTAGTGCGAGGGCACCGCGTGTATGTGGGTGATGGTCTCTCGTTCCAGGAGTTTCGCCATGGCCAACGGGTCGCGGGCCTCCTTCTCAGTCGGTAACACCACCGTTCCTCCCGTGGTCAACGCCCAGTAGAGTCCACCGGCGGCCCCGTCGAAGCACAGCGGTGGCAGCACCAGGTCCCGTCCGGGGGCGACCCCGGACACGGACCTGGCGGCCGTGGACGTGACAATGGCCCGATGGTGCACGGCGATGCCCTTGGCTGCCCCTGTGGAGCCAGAGGTGTGGATGACGTAGGCGAGATCGTCCGGGGACGGCTCCTCCCGGTCGGTACGACCGTGGACATCCGGGGTACGGTCCGGCAGCAGGAGCGGCACCGGTAGATCGATCTCCGGTTCACGATGGGCAAAGACGGTATCGGCTCCCGAGTCGAGGAGGAGACGACGGATCCGGGCGGCCGGGTGACCCGGTTCGATCGGCGCGTAGGCGGCGCCCGACTTCAGTACACCGACCATCGCGACCACGGAGTCCACCGAACGCTCCGAGAGAAGCGCGACCAGGTTTCCCCGGGTGAGGCCGGCGGCCCGCAATCGCTCGGCGACGCGGTTGGCGGCCGAGTCGAGTTGCCGGTACGTCAGTTCGCTGTCACCGCACACCACCGCGACGGCGCTGGGGTCCCGGGCGGCGGAGCGTTCGATCAGGGTGTGCAGACAGACGTCATCGACCGCCTCCGAGTAGCCCGTGGACCACTGCGGGAGGGTGATCCGCTCATCCGCCGTCAGCGCGCTGACGGCGTGAACGGGCCGGTCGGCGGCCAAGTCCTCGAGGACGGTCACGAGCCGTCCGGCGAACGCCCGGATGGCGTCTTCCTCGAACAACCCGGTGTCGTAGTCGATCCGAAGACGCTCTCCGACCAGGCTGATGAGGAGGTCGTGGTGGCTCACGGAGTCGGGGGGGTACACGGATACGGCGGTAAGGGAGCCGAAGCGCTCCGGTTCCGGACACGTTTCGCGAGCCACCGCGAGGGACGCCCGGGTCGGCGGAAGTACGGGTGTGCCGGAGTCGACCGCCCGATCGACCCGGCTGAGGAAGGTGGTCCCGGACACGCTCTCCTCCACCTGCACGCGCGCGGCGACCGGGGCCCCGTCGACGACGGCGAGGTCCACGGTGGGCCCGCCGCCGTAGCGAACCACGAGTACTGATGAAGCGGCGGCGAGGGCCGATTCGGTGCGTGTTCCGGCGGCCCGGAATCGAGCCACCGCCCGCCCGGCCGGTATGTGGACCGTGGAGGCGAACCCCGAGGGGGAGGAGCCGGTGCGCAACGTGGCCGGTACATCCCCTCCCCCGGCTCTCGCCGTGGTCCCGTCCGTCGCCCGGGGGAAGGGCGCGCCCGGTGTCAGCAGCCACTGCGCGACCTTCCGCGGTGGAAGCCGGTTGGGTGTGACGACGATCAGGAGGAACCGTTTCTCCGCGAGCGGTGCCAAGAGGACCCGGGGGTGTCCGGCATCCGTCCGGGCGGCGACGACCTCCTCCCGGATGAGTCCGCCCGTTTCCGGCCGGCTCACCTCACCGCTCTCCGGGCCCAGAACGGTCAGACGTACCCGGGGCTGAGCCTCGGCCGTACGGGTCCGTAGCTCCGGGACATCCGCTCGCCCCTCGACGATCCAGGCTCCGGCGGTGAGGCCGGTGTTCTCGGGCACGTTCCCTCCAATCGTGTGGAACCGGCACGGAAGTCGACCGGCCGGTCGCCCTCAGCGCAGAACGCGTTCCTCGGGGGCCCGCCGGTCGGTGCGGGACTTGCGCAGGTCCCGGGTGACGATCGCCTTCTTCAGCCAGCGGTCGGTCCCGTCGAACCTGGCCTTGAACGCGGAGCGGCCGTGTACCGCCCGATAGTTGTCCACGATCAGCAGGTCACCGGCGCCCAGCGGGACCTCGACCAGGTTCCGCTGCAATTCCCGCATGAGGAAGTCCAGCACCTCGGCGGCCTCCCTGTCGTCCGGCAGCGGGGACATGAACGCCGGGTCGATGCGCAGATACGGCTGCTCGGGGTGACCGAACAACACGGCACAGGGCTCCGGTGATTCCTGCATCCGCAGCATGGCGAGACCGTCACCCGTGCGCTCCGCCAGCGCCCGGGCCTGCTTGAGGTGCTCGGTGTCCGGCCGGATGAGGAAGCGGGGCCCGCTCAGTACCTCGCGCTGACGCGGTGTAAGCCGCACGTCCTCGATCCCGGCCACAACGGTGGGCACGGAATCGTGGTTCCGCAACCCCAGCAGCATCAGGTAGTCGCAGCGGTACGGGTGGAAGCCGTCCTCGGTGTGCCAGGCCAGTTCCACGGTCCCGTGCCCGCTCTGGTCGTTCTCGTGCGACGGAATGGGCAGCACGTCGTGCACCAGTCGGCCGTCCTGCAGCGTGGACCAGCCGAAGAGTTCTCCCAGATGGGCCGAGGCCAACACGAGGAACACCTCGTGCACCCCCGCTTCGGGGTGACGGGACGGCTCGTTCCACCCCAGTGGGGTGGGACCGAGCCGATTGTCATCGACGGCCAGGCCCCGCACGACCAGGGCCGACGCCGTCTCCCTGGTTCGGAATTCCAGTAACTCCCTGACGAGCCACGCCGGCAGCCGGTGAGCCAACATGGGCAGCTCGTTGAGCAACGCGGCGTCGGTGCTCGATCCGTAGTCGCGTAGCACGGACCTGGTGAGTATGTCGAGGGCGGGGCGGTCGGCCGGAGCGATGTCGACATATCGGATCACAGGACCTCACCTCCCCGCCCGAAAACGCGGTGGCTTCCTTGGATGTGCACGAGTTCCCCTTTCGACGGCGTCATTCGGCGGAGTCCGCGGGCACGACGTCCTCGGGAGCGGGAAGGTAGCCGCCGTCGATCAGGAACCGGAAGCAGGCGTGTGCCCATTCCTCGCTGACCGGCGGGCAACTGATCCCCGATCCCTCGAGCGCTTCGGTGAGCACCCGGCATTCATCCATGGGATCGATCTGCCTCTGCAGATCCGGGTCGAGTGCCGCGTGCCGCATGGAGGCGACGCGCAGCAGCGGGGTCATGGGGAAGAGAATGTGATCCTCATCGACCCCGAGCGCCTGCCGGCGTGCCTCTTCCTCATCGATCACGTTGAGGTCGTAGCCGAACGAGCGCAGCCACTGGTAACACTGCTGCATCGTGGTGGGAGCCGGGTTGGTGATGTTGAAGTTCTTGCCGAAGTTCTCCTCCCGCAGCGAGGTGTGGACGATCGCCCGGGTGGTGTAGTCCACGGGGACCGCGTTGATCACGTCGTTGTAGAGGGGGAGAACTCCCAGATCCAGGAAGCCCCGGAGATACACGTAGAGGTAGTCGGTGTGGTGCGAGGCTCCGGTCCGGGTGTGGCCGGTGATCATCCACGGGCGCTGGACGGTGACCGGGACGCCCCGGTCCCGCGCGAGGTACACGATCCGCTCGGCGAGCCACTTGCTGCGTGGGTAGCCGGTCGGGATCCGAGGCGGCTGGTCATCCAGATCCTTCTCGGTGAAGGGCCGCTCGGCGCCGGTGCCCATGAAGACGTCCACGCTGGAGACGAAGTGCACCGACTTGAGGGTTTCCGTGGTCGCCAGTCGCAGCACCTCCTTCGTTCCCTCCACGTTGGCCGGCCGCGCTGCCTCGTACGGGAAGGTGAAGTTCACCACGGCGCCGCTGTGGTAGATCACGTCGATGAGGGAGGCGCAGGACGCGAACTCCTCCTCGGAGAGACCGAGGCGGGGCTTGGCGAGGTCACCCACGACCATCCTCATGCGGGATCGGTACGACTCCTTCCACGCGTGGTAGGTGCGCAGCGACTGCTCCATGCGCTCCCATGCCGAGTCCTCGTTCTCCGCACGGACCAGGCAGTGCACGATGGCATCGGTGCGCTCGATCAGTTCCACCGCCAGGAAGGCCCCCAGGTATCCGGTGGCGCCGGTGACCAGGACGTGGCGCGGGGCGAACCACTCCGCGTGCGGCAGGTCTCCCGGAGCGATCTCGTCCGGCAGCCGGATCTCGTCGTGCAGTTCGGCCAGTTGTTGCGCGTAGAGAACCTCACTGTCGACGTTGTCGCGCCGGCGACGGTCCTCCTCGATGGCCTGCGCGATACCGGCCACGGTGGGCACCCGGAAGATCTGCTCGACGGGCAGGGCGACATCGTGCTGTCGGGAGAGCTGGGCGGTCAGGCGGGCCACGAGGAGGGAGTTGCCCCCCAGGGAGAAGAAGTCCGCGGTGGCGCTGACCTTGCCGAGGCCGAGCAGGGAACAGAAGATCTCGGCGATCCTCGCCTCCAGCTCGGTGCCCGGCTCGGTGAAGTCCTCGGTACCGGTGTCGGGTTCCGGCAGCGCCGCGGTGTCAATTTTGCCGTTGCGGGTCAGCGGCATCCGCTCCAGCGTCACGAAGGCGCCGGGCACCATGTAGTCGGGTACCTGCGACAGGACATGACTGATCAGTGCCTCCTTCGTCAGCACCCGACCGACGACGGGAACGAGATAGGCCACCAGGCGCGCCGCGCCCGGCCGGTCCTCCCTGGCGATCACCGCTGCCTCGGATACCAGAGGATGGCGGAGCAGGACGTTCTCGATCTCGCTCGGCTCGATGCGGAATCCCCGGATCTTGACCTGGGTGTCCGTGCGCCCCAGGAACTCGATGGTGCCGTCCCGCCGGTAACGGGCGAGGTCTCCGGTCCGGTACAGGCGGGCGCCGGGCTCATCACCGAACGGATCGGGAAGAAAGCTGCCGGCCGTGAGCTCCGGACGATTGACGTATCCGCGAGCGACACCGCCACCGCCGATGTACAACTCGCCGGGCACGCCCGGGGGCACCGGATTGAGTCGTTTGTCGAGCAGGTGAATGCGGGTGTGGGGAATCGGGCGCCCGATCGGGACGCGGCTGCTCTCAGCATCCCCGACGGACACAGGGTGCACCGACGCCCAGACGGTTCCCTCCGTGGGACCGTACTCGTTGAACAGCGCGGTGTCCGGGAGGTGCCGGAAATGGGTGCCGACCAGACCGGGAGGCAGAGCCTCACCAGCCAGCACGGTCGTGCGCACGGAAGCGAGTGTGGCCGTGTCGGTCTCCAGAAGAACGGAGTACTGCGAGGGCACACCGTCAACGTGCGTGACGTCCTTGGCCCGAATCAGCTCGCCGAGCAATCGCGGGTCGAGTACCTCGGCCTCGTCCGGCAGAACGATGGTCCCGCCGCGACGCAGCGTCCAGTACAGGCCGCCGCCGGAGGCGTCGAAGGTGAACGGGGCGAGCACCAGATAGCGTTCCGGCATGCCGGGGCCCTCGCAGGCCGACCGAGCCAGGGTCGAGTGCACGATCTGGCGGTGTTCGACGGCCACGCCCTTGGGACGGCCGGTGGAACCGGAGGTGTAGATGACGTAGGCGAGATCGTCCGGTGTGATCCGCACCGCGGGCCGGGTGACCGGCCCCCCGGGGTCGGTGGTGGGAATCGCGAGGTGCTCCACCCCGGGCACCTTCACGTTCGGGCCGCCCGGTGCCGAAGGGCCGCCGACGATCACCGTGACGCCCGCGTCCTCGGCTATGGTGGCGAGCCGATCGGCGGGATGGGACGAGTCGAGCGGCACATAGGCGCCACCCGCCTTGAGGACACCCAGCAGGCCGGTCATGGTGTGCACCGACCGGTCGGCGAGCACCCCCACCCGGCTCTCCGGTCCCAGCCCGCGTTCCGCCAACAGCCCGGCCAGCTGGTCGGCCCGTGCGTTGAGGGAGGCGTAGGTCATCTCCTCTGTGCTCGATGTCAGGGCGAGGGCGTTCGGCCGGGCCGCCGCGGCCTCCTCGACGAGTTCGTGGAGCAGTCGCGGATCGCTGCGTTCGGGGTGGGCGCCGGCCCACGAGGTGATGTTTTCCCGTTCCTCACTGCTGAGCAGAGGGATGTCCACGAGAGGGCACCCGGGGTCGGTGATCGCGGCTTCCAGCAGGAGCGGAACGCGACCGATCAGATGCTCCACGGTGTTGCGGTCGAACAGGTCGGTGTTGTACTGCGCGCGCAGCGTCAACTCGTCCTCATGGTGCACCGCGTACAGGTCGATGTCGTGTGGCGTCCACGTGGTCGGCAGACCTACGGGGCGCGCGGTCGCCCCGGGCACCTCCCGGCGGCTCCACTGCGTCTCGAATCCGAAGGACGCCTGGAAGAGCGGAGTGCGGCTCAGATCACGCGGCGGCTGGGCCGCCTCCACGATCTGTTCGAAAGGCAGCCGGGAATGAACCAGGGCTTCGGACAGTACCGCCTCGGTCCGACGCAGCAGCCGCGTCAGGGACTCGGTCGCATCCAGTTCGAACCGCAGCGGCAGGGTGTTCTCCAACGGCCCGACAACCTCGGCGCCCCCGTTCTGCCAGGTCGGGGGCACCGGAACGCCGACGGCGAAGTCGCGCTGCTGGGAGTGTCGGGAGAGTACGGCCACGAACCCGCTCAGCAACAGACACGAAAGGGAATGTCCGGAGCGTTCGGCGAAGTCGGTCAGCCCGGCGCGCAACGCCTGCGGCACCGGGACGGTCACGGCCGCGGCGTCAAGGGTCTTCACGGGGGGACGTGGCCGGTCGGTGGGCAGCTCCAGCGGACTCGGCGCCGCCATCCGGGCGCGCCAGTACTCGATGTCCTTCTCCGCCTCGTCACCGGTCAGCCAGGCGCGCTGGGCGGCACCCAGCGCCCGGAGGTCCGCGACTCCGGGGGTCACCGCCGCGTGGTCACCGAGCAGGTTGCCGTAGCGCGTGAGGACCTCGTCGGTGAGTCGTCGTACCGACGGGCGGTCGGCCACCAACTGGTGGATGGTCAACAGCAGGACATGATCGTCCTCGTCGAGCCGCAGCAAACTCGCCCTGAGCAACGGGGCCTGTGTCAGGTCGAACGGTCGGCGGGCCTCCGCCGCGACGACGCGGGCCAGTTCGGCGTCCACCTGGTCGGTGTCGAGTTGGACGACCGGCAGCCGCAGCGACGCGACCGGCTTGACGGTGGCCAGCGGCTGACCGTCCACCGTCCGGAACGTGGTGCGCAGGACCTCGTGGCACTGCACGGTCGCCGCCAGTGCCTGCTGCAGCGCGGCCTGGTCGATCCGGCCGGACAGGCGTACCGCGCTGCTGATCTGCCACGGCCGTGTCTCGTCCATTCGGACGAGAAGCCACAGGCGGCGCTGTTCCAGCGTGAGGTTGCTGGTGAACGTGTTGGCCGAATTGTCCAGGAGGCCGGCCAGCGCCGCCCGCTTCTCGTCGGGTGTCAGGGAACTGATGTCGTGCTGCCTGCTCATGTGGGGACTCCCGTCCTCGCTGTCGGGTGGGCTCAAGCAGAGCGTTCGCGGACCGAGCGGGGACGCATGTCGGTCCAGACCCTCTCGATGTGCTTCAGGCATTCCTGCTTGGTTCCCGTCGGACCGGTGGCGGTCCATCCGACTGGCACCGACCGGTCGGCGAACCAGATGGAGTACTGGTCCTGCTCGTTGATAACGACCTGGAAGACGGTGTCGGCGTCGTCGATACCCATGACGTGCTCCTCGTCGTGTTGGACGGTCAGTTCAGATGGCGCAGGAGTTGGTCGATCTCGTCGTCGGACATGCCTGCCAGCTCGGCGAGGGTCCCCCCGCCGTCGCCGGTCTCCCGATCGTGGGTGGTCTGCTGTTCCTGGACGGCGGCCACCAGCCCGGTCGGGGTCGGCGCGCGGAAGAAGTCGCGCACCGGAATCTGAAGGCCGAACTCGTCCCGCACCCGGCTGAGCAGTTTCGCGGCGAGCAGTGAGTGGCCTCCGAGGCCGAAGAAATCGGCGTGCATGCCGACCCGGGGGAGCCCCAGAAGGTCGCGGAAGAGTTCCAGGACTCGTCGCTCCACGTCGTTGCCGGGCTGGATGTCCTCCTCGACGTCCCGCTGCGGTTGCTCCGGAGGCTGGGGCAGCGCTGTGCGGTCCACCGTCCCGTCGTCCGCCGTCGGCAGTTCTGCCAGGACGCCGAGAACGGCGGGCACCTCGTGTCGGGGCAGAGCTGCCCGGGCCCGGCCGCGAACCTCTGCGGCGAACGCCTCCCGCTCGCGTTCCGATCCCATCGGTACCGAGCCCTCCGGGACGAGCCACCCGATCAGCTGACCGTGGGTGTCGGATGTCACCACCGCCTCCCGGACACCCTCGATCCCCCGCAGCACCCGCTCCACCGCCGAGGTCACCACCGCGCGATCACCCACGAACAACCGTCCGGCGGCAGGACCCACGACGACCGGCTCGCCATCTCCCGCGAGACGCCCGAGCAGACCGGTCGGCACGGGCCCGTGCGCGGCATCCGTCATGTGCAGCTCGCCGACCACACCCGCGGGGACGGGCCTTCCGTGGACATCGAGCAGCAGGCGCTGGGTACCCGGCAACGGCGGTCCCAGGCGTCCACCGAGGCAGTTGTCCAAGGGGGACAGCGCCAGCGGTGTCGCCAGGGGCGCCGGGCCGGGGCGCCCCAGAAATACCTGACGCCCGGTACGCGCCAACATCTCGATCAGATCAGGCGGGAGGACCTCACCGACGCACACCAGCCGGGCGGCGGGCGGCGGTGTCCACCCCTCCGCCAGGGAACGGCGCCACGTCGGAGGACTCGCCAACACGAGGGCTCCGGGGGGACCGCCCGGAGCCGGACCTGTACCGGAGATCATGAGACTTCGGGCATGGACCAGTGGCATCAGAAGGTTCACGGGCGATGGCGGTCCCCCGTCGCCGAGGAGTATGACATCGTCCTCGGCGGTCACGGCGAGCCGGTTCGCGAGGGCGGTCAGCCCATCGGCGAGGGCACCGTGCGACACCGTTGCACCGTCGTTCGCGGGCATCCCGGACGCTCGCCAAGCGGGGAGGTCGGGCCCGGGGGCGGGCGTCCCCGGGGCCGGATCGAAGCGCGGCCCGGTGGTGATCAGCCAACCGTCCGGTTCCTCCTCGGCCTTCCGCACGAAGGCGCCCGTCAGGTCATGTCTGCGGCCGTACGCCAACACGCCGCCGACCTGCAAAACCGCCAGAATCACGGCGACCAGGCCACCCGAGGGGACCGGAGGTGTGGTGATGCGGGCTCCCGGCCCGATGATGCCCTCCGCCGACAGCCGCCGGGTGAGGGCGGATGCCCATTCGCGGAGTTCCCCCAGGGTCAGCACGGCGTCGGCCGAGGACAGGACCACGTCATCCGCCCCGCGTTCGTCCAGAAGCTCCGGCACGGTGCGGCCACCGGCGGGGGAGACGGACGGGCTCCGGTCGGTGCGGCCGTCACCCGCCGCGGACGAGGGCAGTGCCTCGACCGGGGTGTCCGGTGCCCGCAGTGCCTCGGCCAGAACCAGCCGGTACAGCTCCAGAAGACGCGCTGCGGTTCGCCGGTCGTAGAGCGCCTTGTCGTACTCGAGCCGGACACGCAACCCATCACCGTCTGGCAGGACGGTGAGCCAGAGATCGAATTTCGCAGCCGTGGTGGTCAGCTCCACGGGGGTCATCGTCAGCCCCGGCAGCTCCGTGGCGTCCGTCGGCGTGTTGGACATCGAGAACATCACGTCGAAGAGCGGATTCCGGTGGAGCGAGCGGGCCTGGCGCATCTCCTGCACGAGCCTGTCGAAGGGCATCTCGTCATGGGAGAACGCACCCAGACAGGAGTTTTTGACCGAAGCGGCCGCCGAGGCGAAACTCTCCCCCGGGCGCAGCCGGGCACGCAGCACGAGTGTGTTGGCGAAGAAGCCGATGAGACGCTCGGCGTCGGGGTGGTGCCGTCCCGCCACCGGAGTGCCCACGGCCACGTCCTCCTGCCCGGTGACCCGGGCCAGTACCACCATGAAACAGGTCAGGAGCACCATGAACGGCGTTCCCCCCACCTGTTTCGCCAGGCGGTCCACCTCGGCCGTCAGCGATCCGTCCAGCCGTTCCTCCAGCCGCCCGCCGTCGCCCCCCCGGTTGAGTTCGCGGGGCCGGTCCACCGGCAGTTCCAACGGCTCCGTCCCGCCCAGTGCCTTCTTCCAGTGGGCGAGCAGCAGGTCCATGCGCTCACCGCTGAGCCGGTCGTGGAACCAACTGATGTAGTCGGCGTACTGCACCGGAAGGTCAGCGAGTCCCGCCTCTCCGTTTTCCCTCGGCGCACCGTAGGCCTCGGCGAGGTCGCGGGAGAACACATCCATCGACCAGCCGTCACTGACCAGGTGGTGAATCGTGATGATGAGGGTGTGGCATCGCGGGGCCTCCTTCACCAGCACCAGGCGGAGCAGGGGCGGGGCGTCCAGGGCGAACGGCAGCGTCGCCTGCTCCCGGGCCAGGGCTTGCACCCTTTCCCTCGCATCCGCAGCGGGCAGGTCGGTGCAGTCCACCACCGGGAGCGGCAGCAGGGCCTCGGGCAGCACGAGCTGGTGGGGTTCTCCGTCCACGAGCCCCACACCGGTGCGCAGGCTCTCGTGACGAGCCACCACCTCGTGGACCGCCTGCTGGAGCAGTACCACGTCCAGGTCACCGGTCAGCCGCACGGCGCTGCTGATGTTATAGGCGGCGTTGCTCGCCGGATTGAGTTGGCATACGAACCACAGGCTTCGCTGGGCCGGTGCCGCGGGCAGGATGAAGTAGTCGCCGTAGTCGCGTGGGACTCCGCTGCCGACACCGCCGATGTAGGAGGAACTGCTCATCAGGCTTGTGCTCCCCTCGCCAGTAAAGAGCCGATCGCCGTCTCGATGAAAGCCACGACACTGCTTTCGTGGTCCTGCACGAAGAAGTGACCGCCTGGGAACTCGTGCACGAGGCAGTCCTCCGAGGTCTGCCGTGCCCAACCGCCGTCCCCGGGGCGCACCAGCGGATCGGCCGTGCCCCGTAACACGCGGATGGGAACGGGCAGGGGCGGACCGGGTGTGTACGGATGCGTCTCGGCCAGCGTGAGGTCCGCCCGTATCGTGGGGAGCATCAGTCCGACCAGTTCGTGGTACTGCGGTAGCTCCTGCGGCTCCATCCCCTCCCAGGCCCGGAGTTGCTCGAGCAGTTCGCCGTCCGGCAGCCGGTGGACCTGCTCGGTGTCCTCGTACTGCGGGGCGTCCCGGCCCGAGACGAAGAGCGCTGTGGGCAGCGGCAGCCCCGCCGTCCACAGGGCGCGCAATACCTCGAACGCCACCAGGGAGCCCATGCTGTGACCGTAGAGGGCGTAACGCCTGGTCGTGAGAGGCCGTAGCGCGGCCGCCAGCTCGGGGACGAGCGACCTCATCTCCGTGAAGGGCGGCTCGCCGAGCCGAGCTTCCCGTCCCGGCAGTTGCACAGCGGTGACATCCAGCGTCGTGGTGTGACTCTGCCAGTTCCGGTAGATGGCCGAGCTCGCCCCGGCGTGGGGGAAGCACACCACCCGACAGACCGGATCGCTCACCTCGCCGAATGATCTGAACCACCGTGAACTCGGTCGGATCGGGCGCACCCGTACCTCCCTCGGGGATGGCGAACGTTAGACGTGAGAAGGTGCCGGCTCCACGCCGCCGGATGAGGCTCTTCAACTGGATCGCAGGGCGGCACCCAATCCTTATCAGTTGCACGGGAGGGCCCGTCAACGGCCGCATTCTCATCTGAGAGGTGAGCGATAAGGAAGTGAGAGTCGGATGAGAGGAGGGCCCTTTTTAATTACCGCGGCGGTGCACTGTTCCCGTCACCCACCGCCCCCGTCGCACGGTTCCGGTACGCCGGGGCGGCATCGGATTTTCAGTGATCAAGGGATTGGAGCCCGCTGATGTCGATCTCCGCTCGTCCCACCCTCGTGCACACCCTTGTCGCCCACGCGGCGTCCCGCGGTGACAGGCAAGCCTATGAATACCTGCACGATGACGGTCGAGTGGACACCATCACCTACCGGGAACTGCTGGACCGAGCGGCCCGGGTGGCGCCGTCGCTGCGTACAGGGGACGGTCCCGCCGGGCCGGTCCTGCTGCTCTACCCGCCCGGTCTGGACTTCGTTGTCGCGGTCTGGGCCTGTTTCATCGCCGGGGCCCCCGCCGTGCCCGCCTATCCACCGATCTTCGGGTCCACCGACCGTATCGCCGACCGGTTCACCCGTATCCTCGACGACTCCCGCGCCACCACGATTCTCGCCGACCCGATGGTGTTGGATCTGCTCACCCCCGGTCTCCGCGCGGAGAGTTTGCCCCCGGTGGTGACGCTCGCCAGCGCGGGGAAGGAGGGCGGCGGCCCGATCGTCCCGCCCGACGCGGCGGACCCCGAGGCCCTCCTCGCCACCCTTCCCGCCGCGACGGACACCGCCCTCATCCAGTACACGTCCGGCAGTACCGGTCAGCCGAAAGGCGTCCTCCTGACCCACCGGAATCTCCTCGCCAATATCACGGCGATTTCGCAGGTGTTCGAGCTGGACGAAATGGCTCGGGTCGTCTCCTGGCTGCCCCCTTATCACGACATGGGGCTCATCGGATTCATTCTCACCCCGGTTCACGGCGGATTCCCGGTTCGTCTGATGTCCCCTGTGCACTTTCTGAAGAATCCACTCGCCTGGCTGCGGCAGATCGGTGAACTGGGAGTCACGCACACCGGAGGACCCAATTTCGCGTACGACCTGTGCGAGCGACGGGCCGGCAACGTCGACCTCTCCGACCTCGACTTGAGCACCTGGCGCCTGGCCTTCAACGGTGCCGAACCGATCCGGCCTGCCACCATGTCGCGGTTTGCCCGCCGGTTCGCTCCCCATGGCTTCCGTGCGGAGGCGTTTCTGCCCTGCTACGGGTTGGCGGAGGCGACCCTCATCGTCGCCGGACGTCACTGGAGGGGACATGACGACATCGGCCCGGACGATCGGGTGGACTGCGGACCGGTGATCGACGGTCACGAGCTGGTGCTCGTGGAACCCGCCACGGGTGGGCCGGTACCGGAGGGTACCGAGGGAGAGATCTGGGTCAGCGGTCCCAGCATCAGCGGCGGCTACTGGAACGCCGGGGAAACCTCCGACAGTGAGCACTTCGGGCACCTCGGTGGCACCCGCTATCTGCGCACCGGGGACTTGGGGCGACTGGCCGATGGTCGGCTGACCGTCACGGGGCGGCGCAAGGAGGTGCTCATTCAGAACGGGGTGAACCATCACGCCCATGATCTCTGCGCCGCCGCCGTGGAGAACAACCCGGCAGTACGCCCGACCGCTGCCGCGTTCAGTGGCGAGGACGAGGAGATCATCCTCGCTGTGGAGGTGGCACCGAGCGGGCACGCTTCCGCACGGCTCGCCGCGGACCTCCGCGCCCGCGTGCTCAACGCCACCGGAGCCCGCGTCGAGACGGTGGTGCTCTGCCCGCCGCGCACCATTCCCCGCACCACGAGCGGGAAGATCCAGCACTCGCTGGCGAGGCACCGCTACCTGGCGGGTGAACTCGCCGGACAACCCGTCCCCGTCGCATCGCCGGAGGCCACGGAGGAGGAGGCCGGCCTGATCACCTCCTTCTTCTCCTCGATTTTCGCGGCCGTGTGCAAGGTTCCCTCCTGCGGTCCCGACGACACACTCTCCGCCATCGGCGGCGACTCCCTGCGAGCCGCCGAGATCGCCGCGGTGGCCGAGGACGCGCTCACCCTTCCGGTGCCGGTGGAGGAAGTACTGCGAGCCCAGTCGCCGAGGGAGCTGACCGCGCGCTTGTCCCGGCGATGGTCGGAGGATGGCGTGGGCCCCACGGACGCCGCGGCTCGTGTGAAGAACCTGCTCCCCCAGCCCCGCGGCTGACTCCACCGACGGTGACGAGACGGAGGATCCTGCCCGTGTCCGAGAGCCCTCGATTTTCCGCCGACCTCGGCCGCTCTCTCCTCGCCCGATGGCGCGCCGGAAAGCCCCGGCCCACGGAGGCCGGGGTGAATCCGGTCCAACTCGGCCTGCGGCTCTTCGAGGAGATCCACCCCGGTACCGCGGCCAACATACTCCGCTTCGAAGCGGAGGTTTCCGGTCACGTCGACACCGCGCTGCTCTCCACAGTGCTGGACGAGCTGGCCCTCAGACACGCCGTATTGCGTACCACTTTCCCGCCCCACGACCGCACGGCGTGCGTGGTCGATCCGGAGGCCCGCCCCGATCTGACGGTCGTCGATCTGACCCATCTGGAGGCGTCCGTCGGCCGGCGCACAGCGCTGGCCCGGGCGAATGCCCGAGCGATCGAGCCCATGGACCTCGGGACCGGTCCACTGTGGCGCGTCACCGTATGGAAGCTGAGTGACACCACCTCGCGCCTGCAGGTGCTGGCACATCACATCGTGGCCGACGGCTGGTCTCTGGGCGTCTTTCTCGATGAGCTGAGCACCCGGTACGCCGGACAGCCCCTGGCGCCGGCCTTCCCGCTTCCCCCGGTGGAAGCCACGCCGAGCCGGGAGGATCTGGCCACCTGGCGCAAACGGCTCGCGGGCGCCCCCCCGCTCTCCCTGCCCACCGACCGTCCCCGGCCGGGAACGCGTCGATTTCGTTCAGCGCACGCGGATGTGGCGATCGGCGCCGACCTGCTGCGGCGTGTCCGGCGACTGGCCCACCGCGAGGACGTCACGCCCTTCATGGTCTTGCTGTCGGCACTCCACCTGGCGCTTTCCCGCACCGCAGGTCACTCCGACATCACCGTCGGTTCACCGATGGCGATGCGGGAGCGCCATCGCGCCCCGGGGGCGATCGGACCGCTCGCCACCATGCTCGCGCTCCGCACGGACACCACCTCCGCGCGGACGCTTCGGGACCTGCTGCACGCCATCCGGGATACGTGCCTGGATGCCTATACCCGCTCCCACGTTCCCTTCGAAGCGGTGGTCGAGCAGGCCGGTCGGAGCGGGGCGTCTCTGTTCGATGTGTTGTTCGTACTCCAGCCGGAAATCCCGGGAATCCGACTGGGGGATCTTTCCGTGCGGCCGCTGGCAATGGCTCCGGCCACCATCAGAAATGATTGCGAACTTTATCTTTGGCAGAGCAAGGACGGCATCACGGGATTCCTCGGCTATGACACCGACCTCTTCTCCGCCGAAACGGCCTCTCTCCTGGCGGACCGCTTCCTCGCCGCGCTGACCGCGATCACCGACGATCCGAGTTGTGAGGTGCGGGATGTGGGGGTGTTGTCGGTGGGTGAGTGTGTGCGGTTGGGGGGTGTGTCGGTTTCGTCGGTGGGGGTT